>DUZM01000102.1 GCA_013349485.1 Candidatus Hydrogenedentota bacterium
GCCATGCGTCTTATCACCAACAATCCGGTGAAACGTGCCGGACTCGAAGGATACGGCCTGCACATAACCGGCCGCGTCCCCATCGAGATCCCGCCAAACGAGATGAACGAACGCTATCTGAGAACGAAGAAAGACAAACTGGGCCACCTGCTCGAGTGACGGTCGGAGGACTGGACTTCCCGCGAAACGCCCGGGGAATAAGAAGGAGACGAGGGTATGCCGAAGGTAATTGAGGGACAATTGGTCAGCGTTGGGAAGAAGTACGGTCTTGTGGTTTCGCGGTTCAACGAGTTTATCTCGAACAAGCTGTTGGGCGGGGCGCTGGACGCCCTCGAGCGGCACGGGGTGAAAGACGATGAGGTCACGGTGGTTTGGACACCGGGTTCGTTCGAGATCCCCGTCGTGGCCAAGAAGATGGCGAAATCGGGGGCGTTTGACGCGGTCATTGCGCTCGGCGCGGTGATCCGCGGTGGCACGCCGCACTTCGACTACATTGCGAACGAGGTTTCGAAAGGCGTCGCGCACGTCGCGCTTGACACCGAGGTGCCGGTGCTGTTTGGCGTACTGACGACCGACACGATCGAGCAGGCCATCGAGCGCGCCGGGACAAAGGCCGGCAACAAGGGATTCGACGCTGCCGTCTCGGCTATCGAGATGGTGAACCTGATGGAGCAGTTGTGAGCGCCATAAGCCCGCGCATACGGCGCCGCGCCCGGGAACGGGCCGTTCAGTTCCTGTTCGGCCTGGATTTCACCCGAGATGATTGGGGCCCCGCGCTGGATCGTTTTTGGGAAGGCAATCCGTCGCGGCCGGGCGTCAAACGGTACGGCACGAAGCTGATCCAGGGCGTTATGGGGCATATCGAGGCCTTGGACGACGCGATCGCGGACGCCGTCAGCAACTGGTCGCCCGATCGGGTAGGCTACGTCGAGCGGAACGTGCTGCGCGTCGCGCTTTACGAGATGCGCTTTGCTGCCGACGTGCCGCGCAATGTCGCTATAAACGAGGCCATCGAGATCGCCAAGCGATACGGCGGGGACGATTCGCCCCGGTTCGTAAACGGCGTCCTCGATCGCCTGAAGGAGGCCGAGCCACGGGACCGCGATTCGTAGACCTGCACGTGCACACTAACTACTCGGACGGTGTCGACTCGCCGACCCGGGTTGTGGAGCGGGCCGTCGAGCTGGGTTTGGCGGCCTTGGCGGTTACGGACCACGATTCGGTGGGCGGGCTTGAAGAAGCGCAGGCCGCCGCCAACGAACAGGGCCTCGAGTTCCTGCCTGGGGTCGAGATTAGTGCTGGGTTCGGCCACATCTGGGTGCACGTGGTGGGTCTTGGCATTGATGCGGCCAATGAGCCGTTGGGCGCCGCACTCAGTAAACTGCAGGCCGGCCGCGTGACCCGCGCCGTGCAAATGATCGAACGACTGAATGAACTGGACGTTCCTGTGGACTTCGAGAAGGTGCGGGCCAGAACGGCTGACGGCATCATCGGCCGACTTCACATCGCGCAGGAGATCGAGGCAATCGGATTCGCGAAAACCGTCCAAGGGGCTTTTGATCGATACATCGGCGTGGGGCGGCCGGCGTACGTGCCCAAACTGCGCATCCCCTGCGAAGATGCTATCGCTTTGGTACATCAAGCCGACGGCCTCGCCGTGCTCGGCCACCCCGGCCTGGGCGGCGTGAAGGCGCGCCTGTCAACTCTGCTCTGTCTGCCGTTCGACGGCGTCGAGGTTTACCACAGCAAGCACACGCCTGGCGAGACCCAGGCGTTCGCGCAGGTTGCCGCGGAACGGGGCCTCCTCGTCTCCGGCGGATCCGATTGCCACGGCAACGCCAAAAAACAGAAGGCTGAAATGGGTACAGTACGGGTGCCTTACGAGTGTTTTCAGCGGATCAAGGAAGCGCTCGGAAAGGATGCGGGGAAATGAGTATTCCGCCAACCGTCGCAAGAAAACAGGAATCGTACCCTCTCGTTGCGTTCAGTTGTGGTAGTCCCTGTTTCCGTACAAGCGTTCGAACCGGCTCTGCCCGGTTACTCGCAAGACGGCGATCTCTCGTGTCATTGCGAGGAACGAAGTGACGAAGCAATCACTTTTTGCCAAGCGCGTTGAGTTTACGGTGGAAAGTGATTGCCGCGTCGCTCGGGGACTCGCTCCTCGCAATGACGGTTGTGGATAAGATGTCACGCAACGAATCGCCCCGCCTCGGGCGGGGTCAGGCGCTCGCAATGAAGGGCCAGAGGTCTCTTGCTGGCGCCATCGGATAGAAGAAAGGTCACGACGTATACTCAATGAAGTCTGTTCTCAAAACAATGTACGAGTGCATGGCGGCGCACTATGGGCCGACGCATTGGTGGCCGGGCGACTCGGAATTCGAGATCGCTGTCGGCGCCGTCTTGACGCAAAACACCGCCTGGGCAAACGTCGAGCGGGCCATTGTCAACCTGAAACGGGGAAAGCTCCTGTCCCCGCGCAAGATTCTCGATTGTCCGGACGACAAACTGCACGAGCTGCTCCGTCCCTCGGGCTATTTTCGTGTGAAGACGAAACGGCTCCGGAGTTTCTGTCGGTATCTTGTGGAGCGACACAGCGGCAGTGTGAAACGCATGGCGCGCCGGCCGCTCGAAGCGCTCCGGGCGGAACTGCTCGAGGTGGACGGCATCGGCCCCGAGACGGCCGACGACATATTGCTATACGCGTGCGGCAAGGTCATCTTCGTCGTCGACGCGTATACGCGCCGCGTCTTCAGCCGGCACGGTCTTGTCAATCCCAAGATTAGTTACGCAGACCTGCAGACCCTCTTCCACACCCACCTGGAAGCTGATCTGCATCTCTTCAAAGAGTACCATGCCCTAATCGTCTGGACAGGCAAGGACTTCTGCCGGCGCACGCCGAAATGCGACCAGTGCCCCCTTGCACCAACGCTTAAGGCCGGTCAGCGCCCACGATCTCGCGGGACGACTCGCTCGAGCTGAGTTACCAGAGGAGGCAAATCATTGCGCACCGTATCCTAGACGATGCCCGGATCGGCGTCGTCGTACTCGTGGATGAGTATGTTGCGCATTCGGACCATGGCCTTCCAGGGCAGGTCGGGGTACGCGGCACGATGTTCCTCGGGTATCCGACGCGCGGCTTCTCCGATTATCTCGATCCGGCGAATGACCGCATCCTGCCGTTGGATATCTTGCAAGAAATCCTCCTTCGTGCCTTCAGACAGGTACTCAATCGCGAGTTTCGCTGACTCGAGGATATCTATCAAGTATTCTTCATGCCGCGGCATATACGACCTCCGCCGAAGATAGAATGGCCTCGCGGCGAAGGTAGTTTCTGCTAGCTTCGATGCCGCCGCGACTCACAAGGTCTTCCGGGTGTCGGAAGATCGTTTCGAGTTCCTCCTGCATTTCGACCAAGTCGAAAAGGCTGCGTTCGGCGTCCGGGGCGAAAGTAACAAGTACATCGACATCGCTATCTTCACGGAAATCATCCCGAAGCACGGAACCGAAGAGGGCTAACTCAGCTACTTGCCACCGCCCACAAAAATCGCGGATCTGGTCTTTGGGTATGTCACACGCCATGGCTTCTCGTTTCCTTCTTCCTTACAAAGCCTATCGAGATGATATCACGCTCTGTGAAAACCAACAAGCGGCCAGCTTCCGATCGCGCCGCGCTTGCCTGGCAACATGTCTTATTGCCCATATGGCCTCGCGTGGTGATCTAAGAGTAGAATTGTCTGTTGTGGTTATTGCGAGGAGCGGGCGGATGCACAACGCGGACAAGGCCGATATGGCGCGGTGGGCGGCCGATCGCGAGGCGGAAGCGTTCCGTGCGATCGTCGTGCGATATTCGGGCATGGTCCACGGCACGTGTATGCGTATTCTCACAAACGCGGCGGACGCCGAAGACGCGACGCAAGAGTGTTTCAAGGCGCTTGTGGTGGCGCGGCGTCCCCCTCGAGGCTACGTCGGGCCTTGGCTGCATCGGGTGGCCACTCGGCTCTGCCTGAATCGGGTCCGCGACGAGGCGCGGCGAAGGGAACGTGAGCGTCGCTTTGCCTCGGAACGTGGAGCCGCTACAGAACCGCAATGGGACGACATCGAAATCTACGTTGACGAGGCCATCGCGGAACTGCCGGAGAAACTCCGCGCGCCTCTCGTGGCCCATTTCCTCGAGAATCGCTCGCACGCCGCCATCGCGCAGGCCCTCGGCATTCCGCGTCGCACGGTGACGCATCGGATCGGGAAAGGCGTCGAACGGATCGGAGAGTCGCTGAAAAAGCGCGGTGTACTGGTCACGGCAGCGGCCTTAACCTCGATGCTGAGCGCGAATCTGACTGAAGCCGCGTCGGCCCCGGCTACCCTCGCCGCTGCACTCGGGAAACTGGCCCTCGCCCACAGCGCAAGCGCGGCGAGCGCGGGTTCGAGGGCCGCCTGCTCGGAAGGAAAGAGCGCGATCGCAAAAACGGCCATCGCCGCTGCTGTGACAATTGTGCTCGTCGTCGGCGGCCTGTGGATTGCCTGGCATTCCATGAGGGAAAAGTCGGGGGGAAGCCTCAACCAGCAACGAGAAAGGATTGGGGCGGCCGGCAGCGACGCTGCGACGCAAAATGAGAGCGAGCAGGCCCTCGGCGGCTTTGCCGCTGCTGAAGGCGACAAGACGGTAAGTGCTCACGGAGATGCAGTCCGAGGGGACAACATACAGCAAGCGACAACCGAGGCCGCGTCAGACGAACAGGGAGGAACCATAACCGGGCAGGTGATCGACGTCAACTCCGGGGAACCCGTCGCATGCGTCGTGGTACTGGCGCGTTCGGCTGCCTTAAGCCAATGGATTCGGGATTCACTCGAACAGACCGGCATATTGGGGCAGGTATTCTATGCCGCGTCCATGGAGGTAACCGACGCATCTGGCAAACAGTTCAAAATCGGAAGTAACCCAACGGCCTCGGAGAACGTCATAACAATCGAGATAGCCGATCCCTCCGTCGAAGTGCACCAAGTGACGAGTGCCCCGACCGACTCCGATGGCCGATTTTGCATAAACGGAGTCCCGCAGGGCAGCAGCGAACTCGGGATCGAGGCGGGCGCGTGGCTGCTCGCGGAGACGCCGGCTTCGGTGGAAGTCGCCGCGAACGGTGAAGTGGCCGTCGGGCCGATCTTTGTCGCCCTGGGCGGCGTGGTCAAAGGGCGGGTGTTCGACGCGGAAACGAGACAGGGCATTGCCGGCGTGGCAGTCGAAACGCGCCCGGAAGGTGGGGGGCTTGCCATCTACGGCGGCTTGACAGACATCTCAGGTCACTATGAGATCTCCGGGCTTCCTGCCGGTCTTCATCATGTGGAACGGGGCAATGTGAAGGGCTATCAACGCTTCCTTGAGGATGATGAATATGCGGTCTTAGTGCGTTTGGGCGGAGTTGTGGAAAACATCGATTTTGCATTGTCACGGGGCATTCGCCTTGCCGGGAGGGCCGTCACGGAGCGGGGCGCACCTCTCGCGGGCGCGAGCCTGCGGTGCTCGATGCCTGAATGTTGGCCTGACGATGAGTTGTTTCTGTGTTCCGGTTCCGATGGTCGGTTCGAGTTTCGTTTGCCCGAAGGGGCGGGAGTCTGGGTCCACGCAACAAAAGGCGAACTCACGAGCGATCTCGTGGGACCTCTTATTCCCGTAACGGGGAAAGATGAGGTCGTACTGTCGCTCTATCCGGGCGCCTCGATCATGGGAAATGTCGTTGACGATCAAGGCAGGCCAATGCCGCAAATGGTTGTTCTTGCCGTTAGAGACGAAGATCTATACTGGTACCCGCCTCCCGGGCGTGTATCCATAGCAGATGAATGCGGGGCCTTTGCTTTGCGTGGATTGATCCCGGGGGCGCAAAGTCTGGCCCTTGCTGGAACGCTGCAGGACTTGATTGATTGCGAGTTCGGCGCGGCGCCGCCGCCCGAATTTGCCGCGCTGCTGAATCCTGACGGTTCAATCGATTCGGTGCGGGAACAGAAGCTTCTGAGCATGGCTTACGGGTATGAGGACGAATCCATGCGCGTAACGCTTGCGCCCAGGGAAACGCGGACGGGCATTGAGCTGGTCTATGCGGACGACGAGGTCGGCGACGAGGATGACTGGGGACAGTTGACGATTTCCGGCCACATTCTGGACGAAGAGGGGGCATCGGTCCGCGCGGTTACGGTGCAGGCCTGGGCCATGCCGAATGAGCGTGGCACAATGGGTGCATGGAGCACAGGGATGTGGGGTCTTGCCCTTTCCGACGGCAGCTACACGATCCCGGGCCTGTACGAAGGAGCATATCGGGTAAGGGCATCTGCGCCGGGTTTCCTCGATCATGATCCAATTGTTGTGGCGGCCGGTAGTGAGAACGCCGATATTGTTTTGCAGAAAGGGGCAGTGATCGAGGGCCACGTTGTCAACGCTGACACAGGAAGACCCGTGACGGCGTTTCAACTCGAGTACCGACTCGACCCAGACATCGACTTGCCTGTGGATGAAGAAACTGTCGGAAGGTCTTGGCCCGCTGCCGGCTCCGACGCGTTCAAGCATCCGGAAGGGGCGTTTGCGCTCAGGGGACTCGGTGCGGGACGCGTGACCATAACCGCCCAAGCGGACGGCTATCTTATGAGGTGGATTGACGTTGCGCAGGTCGAGCCCGGCAAGACGACAACCGGTATCGTCATCCGTTTGGCGCCCGCTGCCCCAGTCACGGGAACTGTTGTCGACACGGCCGGACAACCGATCAGCGGCGTCGAGATCCATCTCGAGGCCGATGACGATGATTCATACGATGAACCGGTTGCGTGGACACAGATGGACGGCGCCTTCGAGATTCGGCGAATCCCGGCGGAACAGTTTACCGTGATCGCCCGGAAGCCGCCATACGCAGAGACCTCTGTACCGGCGGAGAGCGGCGCCTCAGGCACGCCGCCCCTCCGCATCGTGATGCAAGAAGGCGGGACCGTGACTGGTACGGTAACCCGCGCTGGCGAACCCGCCGCCAGCTATACGAGAATCGCCGTTGTCGCGAAAGACGACCCCGGCCATGCCGTCATCGCAGAAGTGAACGAAGACGGGACCTATACCGTTCAAGGCGTGCCCACAGGCGCCGTGAACGTTCGCGCAGGAATAGGGGTGGCATTCGACGAGGATCTAGAAGACTTGGTCTCAGGAGAGGAACTTACTCGCGAAGCGATCGTTGAAGCCGGTGAGACTACTGTAGTCGACTTCTCGTTCCCGAAAGGTGCGGCGTCGGTTGAAGGCGTAGTCCAGCTCAATGGACAGGGCGTCGCAAAAGGCTACGTCACGGTTCAAGTTGACGACGTCGCGACGGGCTCGGCGTTTCTAAAAAGACAGTCTATCGAGCCTGGCGGGTACTATCTCCTGGAAGAATTGCCCGCTGGCCCTGCGCAGGTCACCGTCGTGGCGGGCGCCCCGGCCAAGCCCACCTTCTCGAAGGGAATGCGGTTGGTTCTGGGGGCCGGTGAGACTGCGGCATGCAACATCGAACTCACCGATGAGGACGCGGCCGAGATCCCGGCGCCGGACGCCGTTTGGCGCGCCTTTGCCGATACACCCCTGCCGTTGGAATAGCGTTGTTGTCCTCAATCTCCCGGTTTGGCAACATCGATGCCCGCCTGTCGAAACGGCAAGATGACGCGGCCTTGCGTCGTGTGATACCTTTACATCTCATCAAGGATTGCACGAAAGGCGGTGGCCATGAAAGATCCGCGCATCACGAGGTTGGCCGAAAATCTTCTGGGATATTCGGTGAAGCTTGAGCCTGGCAACAGGCTGCTCATCGAGTCGCGGGGACAGTACAGCCTGGAACTTGTGAAGGAACTGGTTCGTTTGGCGACGGCGCAGGGGGCGGTCCCATTCTGGTACGTGAATGACGAGCATATCGAGCGCAGTTTCCTGTTGTCCGTGACGGAAGAGCAGATGAACGCGTTCACGGAGGTCCATCTGAAATGGACTACTGAGATGGACGCGTACATCGCGGTTCGCGGCAGCGAGAACGCGTTCGAGTTGGCCGACGTTCCCGAAGAGCAGATGCGTCTGTACAACCAGATATACCGGAAGAAGGTCCATCTCGAGCACCGGATCGAGCACACCAAATGGTGTGTACTGCGTTGGCCCAACTCTGCCATGGCCCAGTTGGCGGAGACTTCGCAGGAGGCGTTCGAGGACTTCTTTTTCAGGGTGTGCAACCTGGACTACGCCAGACTGTCGAACGCGATGGACCCGTTGAAAGCCTTGATGGAGGCCACGGACGAGGTGCGCATCACCGGCCCCGAAACCGACCTGACGTTTTCGATCAACGGCATGAACGCGATCAAATGCGACGGCGACCGCAACATACCGGACGGCGAACTGTACACGGCGCCGGTGCGCGACTCGATCAACGGCACGATTGCTTACAATACGCCGGCCGTGCACCAAGGCGCCGTCTATGACAGGGTGCGCTTCGACTTCAAGGATGGGAAGATCGTTCGAGCGACGTGCAACGGCGACAACGCCAAGCTGAACCGGATCCTGGACACCGACGAGGGCGCCCGATACATCGGCGAGTTCTCGTTGGGCCTTAATCCCTTTATCCGCAAACCCATGAAAGACACGCTGTTCGACGAGAAGATCTACGGCAGTTTTCACCTGACGCCCGGGAACTGCTATGACGAGGCGCCGAACGGCAACAAGAGCGCGATCCATTGGGACCTGGTGCAGATCCAAACGCCGGAATACGGCGGCGGCGAAATCTATTTCGACGGCCGCCTGATCCGAAAAGACGGCGAATTCGTACCTGCCGAGGTCGCGGCAGTGCTCAACGCTGCGGCCTTCTGAGGGGGGCAACCCATTTCCCGAGGCAGGTTCGGCGGGTCAGAGGCGCTTGTTGACACGGAGGAGATAAATGCTAGAATGGGACGTTCTCAGGACTCGGGGAGGGTCCGGCACGGCGGCCAAGCAACTCCAAGCCGAGATCCTGAAAGCATGCGAAGCGGGAACAGGAGGAATTTGATGAGTTCGAGTTTGGGGCGCATTGCTGAAATCGGAAATTACCTTCCGCGCATGTGCGGCATTGCCACGTTCACGACCGACATCTCCGAGGCGCTGGCCTCGACTTTTCCCAGCACTTCCGTCATCGCCCTACCCGTAAACGACACGCAGAAAGGGTACGCCTACCCGAAGCGGGTCCGATTCGAGTTGGCCGAGAAGGAGTTGGCTTCTTACCGGCGGGCGGCGGATTTCCTGAACATCAACGATGTCGATGTGGTTAATCTTCAGCACGAGTTCGGGATTTTCGGCGGGCCGGCCGGCAGTCACATTCTGGCGCTGTTGCGCGACCTGCGCATGCCGATTGTCACGACGCTGCACACCGTGCTTCGCGACCCGACGCCGCA
>DUZM01000261.1 GCA_013349485.1 Candidatus Hydrogenedentota bacterium
CGGGACATGGCTCTGCACGGGAAACGTCATCCCGCTGATCATAAGGAAAAGCGCCTTGCCACGTGCGTGCACGGGCACATCAACGGCCTCGGGGAACGCGCCGGCCAACGTCGCCACGGCGATATTGGGGCCCTCTTTCGCCGTCTTGAACGGGATGCCGTCGGTAGTCCAGGCGACGCCGTCCGGGCCGACCTTGGCGCGCCAGGCGGCATCGCAGACGGGTGTATCTCGGTATCTGTGGTACCTGACGAGATGGGTGCGCCGATATCCGAATCCACGCCTGCTGGCGGGCAGCGCGGGCGGCTTGGCCTGTTGCACGACGCGGCCGAGCACCTCCTGGACGGGTGCGTTGTACTGTTCCGAGAGGTCGATGAGTGTCCATGGCGCGAGGTCGCGGTTGCCCGAGCCGGCAGGGCGTGGCGGCGTCCAAACCGGCCGCAGCGCGTCCGGCCGTTTCACCGGGGCTGGGGCGGGCTCGATGCTCGCGGGCCGATACGCGACTTGAAAATGGCCGCGGCGTGCCTTTGGGGAATCGACACAAACCCAGTTCACACCGTCGAAGCCGCCCTCGACGGTGTAGTCGGACCTTCTGCCGTTTACGCGTACGGTTTCAGGCGCTTCGGCGGGCACGGGCAAGCGGAGGGAAACGGTTGTGGCGTGCGGTGTCTGCCACGAGATCCGTACGGACTCCGAACCGTCTCGGCGATGTCGTTTCCGCTGCCATCTATACGAGAAATGCGTCGCGCGGATCGAGGCCTGCGGCCAGTCACAAGGAAATTGAGGACTCAACACGATGCGGTCATCCGGCTTTCTCGCCACGATGCCGAACAGGCCCTCGAGGACGGCGCGGCCCCACATGCTGATTGCGTCCGCGAACTCGTCATTGCCTCGCTGCTTGCCTTCGACGTTGGCATGGCAGGCCAGGCCGCCGGGCGTCCGGCCGTTGAAGATGCCGCAAAGAGCGCCTCGGAGCAGGGCATACGCGTCGTCGGCGCGACCTGCCGCGTAATACGTAAGCGCAAGGTTGAAATTCTCGGCATACGCCAGTTCGTACGTGCTGTGCGTATACGAGCGGCCTCGATTGGGAAACCAGTTCGAACTCCACACGAGTCTCCCGTCGCCCGGCGTGGTCTCGCTGCGCAAGTTCGCGTCCACCCAATGGAGCATCTGCGACACTTGCGCGCTGTCGGCCGCGCCGAACTCTGCTGCGTGATAGATTGTGGGGAGTTCAGGTTCGGGGTGCAGCAGCCGGTGGCCGCGCGTATCCAAATACTCGGCGAACACCCCCGCGTCGGGCATCCAGAGCTTTTCCTGCATGGCCGCGCGGATGCGGCGGGCTTGTTCGGCATAGGGCCCCGGATCGTGGCCAAGGCGTCGGGCGAGGTCGGCCAGAAACGCGTGGGCGCGCAGCATGTACGCGCTGGCCTGGGTGCATTGACCCTCGATGTACCAGTGCGAATCGCTGATCCAGGTATTCAGGCTATTCTCGTAGAGGCCTTCGCCGCCGGGCTGCAGCCTGCGGTTTTCCCAGGCGACGACCCCTTCGAGGATCGGGTAGATGTCGCGCATCAGGTCGAGGTCGTTCGTGTAATCGAAGTAATGGCGAACCTGATCGAGGAACACCTCGTTCATGTTGTAGTAGACGCTGGGCTCGTGTTCGATTTTGGAGCTCAGCGCGCCGGCGTCCTCGCCGGTTCGGGCCAGCCCGAGCGTGGTGTGACTCTCAATCGAGCGCCGGACGCGATCCGTCCATCCGTAGCAGTTCGAGCCGTACCAACCGCGCCAACCCAGATAGGCCTGACGCCACGACCAGCCGCCGTGCAATATGGCCAAGTCGCCCCACGTACCTTCCGTGGAAAAAGCCATCATGCCAACGGCGGCATCCAGATAGGGGTCCGGACTAGTCACAACGACGCGTTGGGCTATCGCTGTGCTCCGTTCTGAAGCCGCCCGCCACGCGGCATGTTGGTCTTTCGACACTTCGGCCATGTTCCGGCCAACGCCGACAACGATGTAACCGCGGGCATTTCGGCGGCTCAGCCGCGCCCGTTGCACCGCAACGCAGTTGCGCCGTGCGCCGCGGCCGCGCGTCCAGTCGGCCGACGCCACGAGATCCAAGGGGGAGCTCGAGAATTCGTCTGGGGCGCCGAACCCCTGTTCGGCCGCCCACGAGGAGGCCCCCTCGATCTCAGCGCACCAGCCAGGCAAGTGACGGGCCGCGGTAGAGACCTCTTTCATACACACATCCGATTCGTCGAACGAACGGTGCAGCACAAACCGCTCCTCGATCCATTCAACCGTATCCTTAGCGCAGTGTTCCGGGGCAAAAGTGAATTCCCGGGCACTCATGCTGTAGTTGGTGGCGAACGCCGAAGCCCCGCCGAATGCCCAGACCAACTCTGCACCGGCTGCCGGGCCTTTGATCTTGACGCGGGCTACTAGGCCGGCGGCATCTGCCAGCGGCAACGCTTCGATGGACACCGAGAGGTCGGGAAACGCGGGATCGCGGAGGTGGTATGTCATTCGGCCGTCGGCGTACCTTACCGTAAGTTCGGCCCACTGGTGAAACCATTTGCCGCGTCCGTTTTGCGTCAAGCCGACGTACAGGTGGCCGAGCAATCCGCCGGCCGAGTGCAAATCCAGCAGGAAACGAGGCTCGTTGTACGCCAACACCAACGGCCGGAACCCGCACCGCTCAAGGGATTTCAACTCGTCATCGTCCCATATCAGCGATTTGTCGGCGGGCGGATAGAGCGGCCTGCGGTGGCCGCGCGGGTCGCCAGCGGCCTGGCCTATGGCGTGCGTTGGCGCGCGCTCCGCAGGCGCGGCAGTCGTGATGCGAATGCGCCAGCCTCGTTCTACAGGAACGTAGGTGTTCAGGTCCATGCCCGACTCGACGTGCGGGGCCCCTGCCAACGATGTCGCGATTCCGACGAAGAATGCCCAAAAGACCAAGGTATTGCCCTCCGTTACGTGCCGCGGCGCCACGTCGCCACGCCGCGGATTTTAAGGTGGCTCGGCGATATTATCACAGCTTCGGCAGCGCGACAAAGCAAAGGGGAAAGCCATATGAATGGGCACGAGTAGACAAGGGATGCGGCGGCCGTGCCAGTGGCGGCTCGGGCCGAGTTTGTCCCACGCCTCGCCGGCGCCTGCGCCGCTCGGGCGGCCTTGGGTGTGCAGCGCCATGTCTTTTCCATTGGGGTCTATTCGTGTTGATTTGTGGTTTTGGACGGAGCCCTGTAGTCCTCGCGTCAGTATCATGGAAACAGTCCGGTTTCTTCTGGGAATGGCGGCCGAGGGCGGTCAGGGGCTCGCAACGACGGCAAGGGCGTCTGCCCAGGCTTTCGGCGGGGTCGGTTACGCGCGGGTTTGGGTCGGGGATTTGACCTTGGCAAGCGGGGCGGCTCGTTTTATAATGATGGCCTTGGGAACGGTTCCAGTCTGCTCGGCTGTTACTTCAGCGATTTTGAGGAGGGAGAAACATGGCGAAGAAGAAAGTCAACGTGGCGATGATAGGGGCCCAGTTTATGGGCAAGGCGCACAGCAACGCGTGGCGGCAGGTGCGCGCGTTTTTTGACTTGCCGGTCGATCCGGTCATGAAGGTAATCTGTGGCAAGTTTCCCGAGGAACTGGAGGTGGCGGATCAATGGGGATGGGAAGAAACCGACCTCGATTGGCGGCGGGTGGTGAACCGGCCCGATATCGATATCGTGGACGTATGCACCCCGAATTTTCTTCATCCCCCAATCGCCATCGCCGCGGCGAAGGCCGGCAAGCACGTGGTGTGCGAGAAGCCGCTCGCTAACACGTTGGTCGAAGCCAAGGAGATGCTTGCCGCTGTCACCCGCGCCCGCGTTAAGCACATGTGCGGATTTTCATACCGGTTCGCGCCGGCCGTAGCCACAATCAAGAAGATGATGTCGCGGGGCGAACTGGGCAGAATCTTCCATTTCCGCGCGGCGTACCAGCAAGACTGGATCGTGGACCCCGATTTCCCGATGGTGTGGCGGCTCAAGAAGAAGCACACGGGATCGGGCGCGCTTGGCGACATCGGCGCGCATATCACGGATCTATGCCAACATCTGGTGGGCGACATCTCGGAAGTCTGCGCCACCATGCAGACATTTATTAAGAGACGCCCGATCAGCGAACGCGACACGGGCATCTCCGGCAAAGCTAAAGAGAAGCGAACGGCGAAGACGGGTACGGTGGACGTGGACGACGCCGCGATCTTTCTGGGCCGCATCAAGGGGGCCGATACGCTGGCGACTTTTGAGGCGACGCGGTTCGCGACCGGGCGCCGCAACTGCAACTCGATCGAGATATATGGCAGCAACGGCTCGGTCACGTGGAACCAGGAAGACATGAATTTCTTCCATTATTACAGCGCCGCCGACCCAGGCTACGCGCAAGGATTTCGCCGGGTTCACGCGACTGACCCAGGCCACCCGTATATTGAGGCCTGGTGGCCCACGGGTCACATCCTCGGTTACGAGCACCTGTTTGTGCACGAGGCGCGCGATTTTCTGAGCAACCTGAATAAGACAGCGGCGCCGTACTCGACGTTCGCCGACGCCGTCTCGTGTCAGAAAGTCCTCGCTGCGGTCGAACGTTCGGCCAAGAGCAAGAAGTGGGAGAAGGTGTAGCGACGGTGGGCCATGGCTCGAATTGACATGCCCGAAAGCCGACGCGAGGCCCAGTCGACCGTGACGGGTGTGCATCGGTTTATCAACCGATGGCTGGCCGGTACGTGGCGTGCCCGGGCGGCCGTTGGGCTGGCGTGGTTCCTTGTTGCGATAGCGCAATTCCCGATCCTGATTGTCAGGGCGGCGTTTCAAGTGCTCAAGAAGAAACGCGGATAGGAGCCCGACGTCACACGGGCGCGTCGGCGTGAAATCGAGATCGAGATTTGCATCTGGCCGGCGCGCCGGCACGTTGTTCGCTCGATGAGATAATAGGGAAAGCATTAGTTGGGAAGGAGAAGAGTCATGAAGCTAGGCGTGTTTACGGCATTGTTCGGTGACAAGACGCTCGAGGAGACTTTGGACATTATCCGGCCGCTGCGATTGGGGGCGGTCGAGTTGGGGACGGGCAACTACCCGGGCTCGGCCCATCTCGATGTGAAGGAGCTGTTGGGCTCGAAGCCGAAACGCGAGGAACTGAAGAAGACCCTCAAGGGCGAAGGACTCGAGATTAGCGCCCTGAGTTGTCACGGCAACTGCCTGCACCCCGATGAGGCCTTTGCCAAGCAGAACATCGAGGTGCTGACGGACACGATCCGACTGGCGGGGCAACTGGGCGTCAAAGTGGCGATTGATTTCTCCGGTTGTCCCGGCTCGGATCCCAAAGCTACCCGGCCTTGTTGGGTCACGTGTCCGTGGCCGGACGATTATCTCGAGACCCTCGAGTGGCAATGGTCTAAGAAAGTGATCCCGTTTTGGTCGAAACAGGCCAAGTTCGCCGCGGAGCACGGGGTCAAGATCGCGTTCGAGATGCATCCGGGGTTTGTGGTGTACAACACCGAAACGATGCTCAAATTGCGCAAAACCTGCGGCAGCAACTTGGGGGCAAATTTCGACCCGAGCCATTTGTTCTGGCAGGGGATGGACCCGCTGGCGTGCGTCCGGAAGCTCGGTAAGGCGATCTTCCACGTTCATGCAAAAGACTCGAGGGTGTATGAGGCCAACGCGTTGCTGAACGGTGTGCTGGACGCGAAGCATTATGGCGACGAGGTCAACCGGTCGTGGCTTTTCCGGACCTGCGGGTACGGTCACGGGAGAGAGTGGTGGAACGACTTTGTGTCCACGCTGCGGATGGTGGGTTACGACGGCGTGCTGAGCATCGAACACGAGGACGGCCTCATGTCGAATGTCGAGGGTCTCACGAAAGCCGTTGAGTTTCTGAAACAGGTGCTCATCACGCAGAAGGTCACTGCCATGACCTGGGCGTAGGCACCGGGTTTTGGGCGGGGGATTGGGCTCTGGGCGCGCGGCAGGATGCCGCGTGCCCAATTTGGACGTCAATGGACACGGATGGACTTCGGTGGACAGGGAATGGGGCGGCCGGGCCGGTGGCGTTCCTGGCGGCGTCTATTCGTGTTGTTTGGCGGATTCGGGTCGAAGGCCGAAGTCCCTGCACCGTTTGTGGGCTGTCGGCCAATGCTGTTGGGGCATGACGCTACTCGCATCACGGCCAGACGAGCTGGTGGTCTCAGCGGCGGGCCTCTTGTGCCTTCGGCACCCAGACAACGAGTTGTCTGGGCCACCCGTGACTGGGTTGTCTGGCCGACCCGCGCGAAGTGGTGGCCGGGTCGGTCCTGCTAGAAGAGGTCATCCGTGCCCGCCTGCGGCGGGCTCTTGGGTTGGGGCACCTACCCCGGGTTCCGCTTCGCTTCACCCGGGGGGCTTTAGGCCGTCGCCCCCTCGCGGGGGCTTTGCTTTGTGCGTTTGGGCGATGCCGGGAGCTTCTGTGGTTGTACGACCCCGTAGCTTTTTGGGGCGGATCGCGCCGCCCACGGGCGGGGTGCGCAATGACGAGATAGCAGGGCGACCGGGCTGGGGCGGGTCGCTGTATTTGACAACTGGGCGGTTCCGTGCGACCATACATTATGGCGATTCTGGTTACCGTGGGGGGGGTTGAGAAGGGGCTAGGGGAACACTTGGATGCGTTGGGCTAAGTCGAGACAGCGATTGGCGATAAGTGTGGTTCTTGTGGCGGCGATCCTCGTCGCGGCGGGCGCGCACGAGACGGTGCGCCGGTTGAAGATCGGCAACCCGGAGGATTTGGCGCTGGTAGGCTTCATTGCGCAGTTCACTGAGCCTACGGACGAAGAAGTCTACGCGATGGTGGACGCCGTCATCGAGCAGACGCTTGGCCCGGATGGGTTGGCGGCGATCGTGTCGCCCGGGGATAAGGTGGTGCTGAAGCCGAACATCGTGCACGTCGATCTCGGCCTCACGGGCGAGCAAGGGCGGGGGATCATCACGGACCCGAGGGTGTTGCGGCACGTCGCGCAGTTGGTTCGGGCCATCATCGGCACGGCCCCGCCTGCGGAACTCATCGTGGCCGACGCGTGTTTTGCGGCGGGCGGTCCGTCGGACGTGTCGAACATTCGCGGCTTCGCGTGGGCGCGGCTCGAGCGAACCGGCGACGACACGGTCGATCCGGAAGATTACTGCTACGATTATAACGCGGACGGGTGGCTTGACGGCGCAACGCCTACCGAACCGTTGGCGGAGTTGGTTAACACGGACGACATCGGCGCGACGGGCCGATTCGCTACGAGCGTGTACGAGCCGTCGTGCGGGGTGTTTAACGTTTACCTGCCCAAGTTTCTCCGCACACAGGCCCAGGCCATCGCGGCAGGCGAGCCTGACGAGTATTGCGACGTCCTGATCGGTTTGCCGACGTTTAAGAATCACGGCTTTGCCGGGATGACGGGCGCCCTCAAGTCCCATTACGGTTTCCGAAGCGACGCGGCGTACGCGGGTGAGTCGGGGAGACAAAGTCACTCCTATGCCGCCGTGCCGGACGACGATCCCGATGTTTTCGATGAGTACCTGTGCGCACAGCACACGGCGCGGCCAAACGATTTCGTTATCATGGACTGCATCACCGGCAACCGGCGCGGGGCGAGCGTCCCGAGCGGGGAAACGCCGGGCGAGGCCGTGGACTATATTCTTGTGAACGCGATGTTGGCCTCGACTGATTCCGTGGCCATTGACACGGTGGCTACGTTGCTTGCCGGATACGATCAGTCTTCCGTCGAGTTTCTCGAGGACGCCCGGCTCGACGGTCTCGGCACGGATGATCCCGCGTTTATACGGGTCGTCGGACTCGACGCGTTCATGAACCACCGCAACTGGCTCTATGCAACGTATAATCCATTGGGCGACGACCCGCCCGGCGATGGCCAGTATCCGTTTCAGGAAGGTTGGGGTTGGACGATTCTCATGGACGACTACGCCGCGCCAACCAGCGTGACCGTGGGTGACTCCGTCCATGTATCAGGGAATACGTATTCGTTCTCGTACACCGCGCTGGACAGCGCGGCGGGCGACTTGGGCCTTGCCCGGATCGATTTCCTGGTCGACGGCGAATTCGTTGGATACTCGAACGCCTCTCTCAAGGCCGTAGGCAACTTGGAGGTCGACATGACGGACTACATGACCTACAGCCACACCTACCGTATTGCCGTTTGGGACAATGCGTTTAACTGCACGTTGTCATCGGAGAAGGACTTCGCGGAAGACGACGTGGTAACTTTTGCCGACGCCAACCTCGAGGCCGTAATACGCGTCGCCATCACGAAGCCGACGGGAGACATTTATGCGTCCGAGCTGGCGGGTCTGACGGAACTTGACGCTCGCGACAGCGACATCGGCAGTTTATCAGGGATCGAATATTGCACCGGGCTCGCCGACCTCGATCTCGATAGCAACGCGATCATTGACGTGAGTCCACTCAATACCCTCGTCAACTTGACCACCCTCGACCTTTATTTTAACCAAATCGCGGACATCGGGCCGCTATCGGGGCTTACAAACTTGAGCGTACTTTCGCTTTCTGATAACGCGATCAGCGCGATCAGCGCGCTGTCCGGCTTGACAGACCTCACGGAGCTTTTCCTTTCCGACAACGAAATCACCGATATCAGCCCACTCGTAACCAACGAGGGCATCGATAGCGGCGATGTCGTTGTGTTGATGGGCAATCCCTTGAGCCAAGAGGCGTTGTGCTCGGATATCCCGACGCTTGAGGGGCGGGGAGTTTACGTAGAGTACGACGGCGAATGCTCGGGAGGCGAAGGCGAGGGCGAAGGAGAAGGTGAGGGTGAAGGTGAAGGCGAGGGCGAAGGAGAAGGGGAAGGCGAGGGCGAGGGCGAGGGTGAGGGGGAACCAGTACCCGTAGTCGTCGTTTTTGCCGATCCGGTGCTCGAGGCGGCTGTGCGGGCAGCCATTGGGATACAGACGGGGGACATTTACGATACCGACTTGGCGGGCGCCGGGTTCATAACGCTCGCCGCAACATCGGCGGGGCTCTCGGATTTGTCCGGCCTCGAGTACTGTACGGCTCTCAGTTCGTTGAACCTGAGCGGTAACGGGATTGTCGATATTGCGCCGCTGGCCATGCTAACGGAGCTTACGTTTGTGTGGCTAAACGAGAATGGGATTTCCGATATTAGTCCCTTGGTGTCGAACATGGGGCTCGGGACTGGCGACCACGTGATTCTCAACGGCAACCCTCTAAGTCAGACCGCGTTGTGCGATGCTATTCCGGCTTTGCAGGCCCGCGGCGTGAATGTGAGCTATGACGGTGCTTGCGGCGGTCAGGGCGAGGGTGAAGGCGAAGGCGAAGGTGAAGGCGA
>DUZM01000115.1 GCA_013349485.1 Candidatus Hydrogenedentota bacterium
GTGGCCGTGATGTCCAGGAAGGCGATTTCGTCCGCGCCACCCTCGGAATAGGCCTTCGCGGCCTGGACGGGGTCGGCGGCATCCACCAGATCCACAAAATGGACGCCTTTGACGACGCGTCCGTCTTTCATATCGAGACAGGGCACAATCCTGACGGGTTTCATTCGTTGACTCCTTCGTTGCGATTTGCCGCCTGCGGTCAATGGGCGCAAGCCGTGACGTGGCGCGAAGCATAGCGTGTGGCGTACGGCGTGTCAACCACGCGATACGCGCGGCTCAATCCGCCGCCGCGCCACTGTCGGCCTCGCCGCCGGCGTCGGAATCCACGGCAGCCTTCGGTTCAACAACCGAAAACAGGAACGCGCGCGGTTCGAGGTCGCGCCGGCCTTCGAGCGCGCCCCAATGAACGGCGTAGACGCCGGGTTCCAACGGATAGAGAATCTGCAGGCGAATCAGACTTGCCTTGGGTTCGTCAATGACCTGCGCAACCACGTCGATGGCCTGGTCGGCCAGCCAGAGTTTCTCGACGGGCGTTTGCCGCTCGAACTCAATGAATTCGCTCTCCACGAGACGCATGCGGCAGAGCCGCGCGTTATACCGGGGCAAGTCGTGGCACATAATGTCCGGTAGCCGGGCAGGGGAGGCGACCTCGGGCACGTGCCGGCAACCATAGACCACGCCGGAATCTGCCGCCATGTACCGTTCGACTTCCGTCGCGCCCAACGGCTCGTATTTGTTGTCTTGGAAGAAATAGACGCCTTTCTCGCGAGGGAGACGCCATAACACCACCGGCGTGGCCAATACATGGCGCAATTCCGTTACCTCGAGTTCGAGCCGGCCGGGCGTATACCCCGTCTTGTCGAAAAGCAGCACTACGGGGCCGGGTTCGTATCGGATCGAGTACTCGCCCAGCGGATCGGTTACGGCCTGGGAACGGCTCCCCTCGACGCTGACGGCGACCCCTGGCAGGGCCTCCCCTTCGAGGTCCGCGACCGTCCCCTCGATCACGTGCCATTCACACCCGGCCACCACCGGGAGCAATATACAACCCGTCACGCGAGTCATAACCCGTGGCACCCTTACTTGCATAGACTCGGCAGTTCTCCAACGCGCTGAAGATAGGCGGCGCCGTTGCCGCGACGGATATCAGCCCAGATGTTCTTTCAGAAATGCATAGCTCACTTGGGCGCTGTCGAGCGGGTCGCCGGTGCTGAAATCCTGATCCTGCTCATAGATGCACCATTCGACGCCCGACTCGCGGGCCGCGTCGAAAATGGCCGGCCAGTCCAACACGCCGCGGCCCAGTTCGGCGAACTGGACACGACCCTCTTTGCGTTCGGCTCGAAGGTCTTTTACATGGATAAGCGGACACCGTTGCGCGTATTTGCGGACGTACGCGACGGGGTCCGCCCCGCCTGCGTAAACCCAAGCGAGGTCAAGTTCCGCACAGAGGTTCTCAGGAGCCGTTTCCTCGTACAGGATATCAAGCTTCGGCCGCGGATCGTCCTCGAACGCGCCGAGTTCAAAATCGTGGTTGTGATACGAGAGCTGAAGGCCCGCTGCGCGCAATTTGGCGCCCAACGCATCCAGACGTCTGGCCCCGCGCACCCAGGCATCGAGCGGTTCCCGACAATCGTTCATCATCCCGCCCGGCGCAACATGAGCAACCCCTACCGTTTTCCAAAACGTCGCTTCCTCGTCGAAATTCTCCTCGAACGGCTCGACGGCGCAATGACAGGCAATGGCCTCGAGATCGGCCTTGTCGAGGGCGCGCCGAATCTGGTCAGCGGGCAGCGCGGGCATACCGCTCCACTGAACATACTCGAAACCGATGGCGCGGACCCGTTTCAAGGTGCCAACTAAGTCCTCGGCCGCCGGCTCGCGCACCGTGTACAGAATAATGGCGATCTTGGGATTGCTCATGGTCATTGCTCCTGTTTAGGCAATACGACGAAGGGAATACATGATTTTGCAACTACTCCAGCACGTCTTCTTATTAGTTTATGGTGCGCGCGCGCGCACAGGCAACGGTGCCGCCGCACGGCGCGGCGCTAACGTTCTGCCGGATGCGTGAGCGAATTCCTGAAAACAGACTGTCTGCGCGCCGCCCGCCTCCCTACGTTCGGGCGCACGCCCGCCCCGTGCGCCCTCAGAGTACCGAGCACTCTTGCGGCGGCGGCAAATCTTGAAGGACGCCCACGGCCGTGTCAACACGCATCCCCAGAACTGCGAGACTCGACGCACGTTCGCTTAACGCACGGTTCTGCTCGTCGAAGGCCAGCCCATGAACCCGCGCCATGGTGCTCGCGACGGCCACGATCGCAACCATGACCTCCGCCTGGATGGCCATTTCGGGCCGATGATGGAACCGGATGGCCTCCGCAATATCGGCCGGAAGCCCCCACTGCGACGCGAGCTCGTAGCCCGCCTCTGTGTGGGCGATGCCGAACTCCTCCTCTTCCGCAGCGATCAGTGCCGCGTCCGAGAGTCCGGACGGAATCGACCCGTAGCGTTCGGGCACAACTTGAAGCAGGGCCACGCGTCCAATGTCGTGCAACAGTCCCGCCGAGAACACGCCCTCTTTCCGCTTTTTGCCGCAGGCCTCCGCGACGGCCTTGGCCGCGGTCGCGCAATACGTGGAATCGAGCCAAAAGGTCCGGTAGTCGAAATTCTTTGCTTTGTCGAACTGGCCGACGACGGATGTGGACAACACGATCGAGTAGACTTCCCGGACGCCGAGCAACGTCACGGCCAATTTCAATGACTCGATCCGATTCGGGAAACCGTAGGCCGCCGAATTGGCTACGCTCAAGGTCTTGGCGGCAATGGCCGGATCCGCTGCGATGACGTCGGCCACGTCGTCGATGCTGCTCTCCGGATCGTGCACTAGTTCCCGGACGCGTTGGATCGTTCTCGGAAGCGCCGGCAACGTCTCGATTTGGCGCAGCAGGCTTACGGCGCTCTTAAGCTTCAGCGGACTTTGCAGCTCCTGAATCTGCTGGCCTACGGCGGCTTTCGTTTCAGGCTCGGGTTTGGCTTTTGTCTCCGGCGGGTAGTATCGGTTGATCATGGATGTAAGGTCGTTCGGCGAACACAACAGCGCTTTCACCCGGAGGCCGGTTGTCTCCTCGATCATACGAATCGTCCCCGAGTCGAGCGGACACGTCATCCCAACCGTTAACAAGCGCCCAAGCTTGTCCAAGGGCACAATCTCGTGCTTGACCGCTATCTCTCTAGGAATAAGCTGGACAAGCTCCGGATCCATGTCATAAGACGAAAGGTCGATACTCGGCATGCCCTCCTGACTTGCGAGGAAATTCAGGAACGTTCGCGAGTCGAGGTAGCCCAACGAGATAAGAAGCTCGACGATCTTGCCGCCTTGCTTGGCCTGAAGCGCCAGTCCCTCACTGAGCTGCCCTTCGCTGATTAGCCCCTCGGCAATCAACAGTTCGCCAATTCGCTTTTTCTTCGATGGTCTAGCCGTGGTCATTTGGCCCGTCTCACGCAGGTTTTACTGCGTTGCTTCCTCCCCCGTCTGAGGAAACGAATCGGTTTCCGCCTTCGCGAACCACCCCTACCACTGCTCGTAGCATACCAGCCCACCCGGCACAGTGGCAAACGTGTCGCGGGAAAAGCACGTCGCTCGCCACGTGGCCGGCGGGCGCACCTTGGCTGCGCGGCCGGATGGACGCCTAGGCGGATATTGCGTACTGCTTCATCTTGCGCCAAAGCGTCGAGCGCGAGATGCCAAGCTGCTTCGCGACCTCCGTCTGATTTCCGTCGAGTTTCGCCAGGGCCGCTTCGATCAGACCCTTCTCCATTTCATTGAGCGACGGCAGCGATTCCGAGGCATAGTCCGGCAACGCGAGACGTCGTCCCCGAAGATCGCGAAGTTGGTCGGGGAGATCCTGCGCGCGGATCACGTCGCCGTCGCAGAGTATAACGGCGTGGGCAATGATGCTCTCGAGTTCGCGCACGTTACCCGGGTAGTCGTAATGTTGCAGCAGCGCCTGCGCATGATCGTCAAGCCCACGGATACTCTTGCCGAACTTCGCGTTGAACCGCGTGATGAACTGCGCCACTAACGACGGCAGGGCGTCCATGCGCTCGCGCAAGGACGGCACGCGGACCTGGAAGACGTTGAGGCGGTAATACAAGTCCTCGCGGAATGCCCGCGCCGCGACCGCCTCCTCGAGATCCTGGTTCGTGGCGGCGATAACCCGCACGTCAACGCGATCCGGGGTCGACGCGCCCACGCGCCGGATCTCGCCGTTCTGAAGCACTCGGAGCAGTTTCGCCTGGGTTACCAGCGCCATGTCGCCGATCTCATCCAAAAAGATGGTGCCGCCGTCGGCTTCCTCGAACAACCCCGATTTGTCGGCCACCGCGCCGGTAAAGGCACCCTTGACATGTCCGAACAACTCACTCTCGAGCAGGTTCTCGGGCAGCGCCGCACAGTTCACCGCAACGAACGGCATCTCGCGCCGCGCGCTCAACCGGTGCACCGCGTTCGCCAGCACCTCCTTGCCCGTGCCGCTCTCGCCCAACAGCAGCACCGTACTATCTGTCGGCGCGACCTTGCCGACGACTTCGAGCACGCGCTTCATGGCCGGCGCGCTGCCCACGATCTGCTCGAACAGGGACTGCCGGTACTCATCCACCGCCTTAGCCGTCTCGATGCTCCGCAACGCCTTGCCGACCACCATGGCGATATCTGAGGGGCGGCTGCCTTTAGGCATGTAGAAAAACGCCCCCTGACGAATCCCATGAATTGCCCGCTCAACGTGCGCCATGTCAAACAGCAGAACGAGTCGCGCCAGCGGACTCTGACGCCGAATAAACGACACCAGGTCGACGTCCCCCTCATCGCTCAAGCCCAGATCCAGCGCAATCACGTCGAAAGACTTGCGCTTGACCAACCGAAGCACCCCCCGCGCATCGTGACACCGCTCGACCGCGCACCCTTCCGCCCCCAGAAAATGTGCAAGCGCCGCCGCGTTGTCCGTGTCCGAATCGGCAATCAACACGCTACATACTCCGCTTGTATCGCGCAGCCGACTGTTTCGCATCGAAACGACACCTCCTCTCCCGCATCCCATTGTACCAAAATGAAGCCGCGAGCGCCACGGCAAGCACTGAAAAACCGTCTTGCTGGCCAATACGCCTACTGAATCGGGTACCATCAGGTATCCTTGCTGGCTACCCCGTCAACATGGCAACGGACTGTGCACGACCCCCTGCATCAGACGTTCCGGCGGGCGCGTGACACAGAAAGTACCGGTTCTACCGCACAGGGGTTGCCAACAGTAGTTTTGAAATAACGGCCGTTCAATGATACCTTCATGGTTCGGTAATTGCCGTTGCCGCGCTCTACATCATTCCTGCTGGAACGGCGGCATAGACAGTTGAGGCAAGGAGCGCGGCGCGTTCTTAACGTATCAAAGGAGACGCGACATGGCACGCAGGCGGCGGACTCACTTCTCGGCCGCTATCGGCACGGTGCTGACGGCGGCATTGCTTCTGACAAGTTGCGCTCACATCGACGGCGCGCGCAACGCATCGCGGCACAGGGACTACAATGGGGCGTACTCCGGCCAACATCTCAACCGGGTTGCATTCCCGATTGGCGGTATGGGCGCGGGCATGGTATGCCTCGAGGGCACGGGGGCGCTCTCGCACGTCTCGCTGCGCAACCACATGGAATTCTTCAATGAACCGGCCCTATTCGCCGCGCTCTGCGTGAAAAGCGAGCCCAACGTGGCCCGCGTTCTCGAGGGACCGATTCCGGACTGGAAATACTTTGGCCGGGGCGGCTCGGGCAATGGCGCTGCGGGCACGACCTACGGCCTGCCGCGGTTCGGCAAGGCGTCCTTTCTGGCGCGGTTCCCGTTCGGCACCGTAACACTCGCGGACGCCGCAGTCCCTTTAACCGTCGCGATCACCGGGTGGAGTCCGTTCATTCCGGGCAACGCAGACGACTCGAGCCTGCCCGTCGGCGCACTCGAATACCGGTTCAAGAACCCGACCAGGAGGCGACAAGAATCCGTTTTCTCATTCAACACGAAGAATTTTATGGCGGTCGGCCGCGCGGGCAACACCATCCTGCCGTTGGACAACGGTTTTCTATTGCGGCAGGACGGCACGCAAGACGGCCAACCTCGAATCCAGAACGAAGGCGGGTTCGCCGTGTTCGTGAACAGCGATGATGTGGTGGTGGACCATTGCTGGTTCAAGGGCGGTTGGTGGGACGCCCTCACGCTCGCCTGGCGAAATGTGCAGGAGGGCACGCTGCTCGACAACCCGCCCGTCGAGGGCCCCTGCCCGGGCGCCTCGCTCTTTGTGCCGTTCACCCTCGAGCCCGGCGAGGAGAAAACGGTTCGCCTGATGTTCGCCTGGTACGTTCCCCACACGGGCATTCGCATCGGGCGCGATCCCGAGGGGACGCCGGCGCCGAGACCCCTCGAGAGTTGCCGCGAACCGGGTTGTTGCAGCGCAGACTATTACGTTCCGTGGTACGCGTGCAACTTCAAGGACATCGAAACCGTGGCCGGCTATTGGCGGACACATTACGATCGGCTCCGGGAACAATCCGCCTTGTTCCGAGATGCCTTCTATGACACGACGCTTCCCGACGAAGTTGTTGAGGCCGTCGCCGCCAATTTGACGATTCTGAAGTCGCCCACCGTATTGAGGCAATGTGACGGCCGGTTGTGGTGTTTCGAAGGATGCGGCGACAACTGGGGCTGCTGCCATGGCTCCTGCACGCACGTATGGAACTACGCCCAGGCGATCCCCCACCTGTTCCCGCAACTCGAGCGCACCTTGCGCGAAACCGAGTTTCTGGTCAGCCAAGACGAGCGCGGGCACCAGATGTTCCGCAGCAATCTCCCCGTTCGCCCCGCTACGCATGGGTTTCACGCGGCGGCGGACGGGCAACTCGGGGGGATCATGAAGGCCCACCGCGAATGGCGGATATCCGGCGACACGGCGTGGCTTGAGATGCTCTGGCCGAAGATCAGGCAAAGCCTCGAGTACTGTATCAGGACGTGGGACCCCCGCGGCCGCGGCGTGCTCGAGGAGCCGCATCACAACACCTACGACATCGAGTATTGGGGGCCGGACGGGCACTGCTCGAGTTTCTACCTCGGGGCGCTGGCCGCCGCGATCGAGATGGGCACCGCCCTCGGCGACGACGTAGCGCGCTATCGCGAACTCCTCGCAAAAGGGCGGGCCTATCTCGAAGCCGAACTCTACAACGGCCAGTACTTTTATCAAAAGGTCGCGACGGAAGGGCTCAACGCCGTCTATAACCCCATCGACGCCTCGGCAAACGGAACGGGTTACCAGCGCCTTATCGGGCTGTTAAACGAGCAGGGCCCGAAATACCAATACGGCACGGGGTGCCTGTCGGACGGCGTGCTCGGGTTTTGGCTGGCGCGGATGTGTGGGATCCAGCGCGACCTCGCCGATCCGGCCAAGATCGGCAGCCACCTCAAGGCCATACACAAATACAACCTCAAACGCGACTTGTCCACGCACGCTAACCCGCAACGACCTGCGTTTGCCATGGGCGACGACGGCGGGCTGCTCCTGTGCACCTGGCCGCGGGGCGGTGCACTCGCAATTCCTTTCGTGTACAGCGATGAGGTGTGGACGGGTATCGAGTACCAGGTGGCGTCGCATCTCATGCTCGCGGGTATGGTCGAAGAAGGGCTCGAGGTCGTACGCGTATGCAGAGACCGATATGACGGTGTCAGACGCAACCCGTTCAACGAATACGAATGCGGCCATTGGTACGCGCGCGCCCTGTCGAGCTATGGCCTTCTCCAAGGCCTCACCGGCGTCCGATACGACGCCCTCGACAAGTCGCTCTACATAGACTCGAACATCGGCGACAACTTCACAAGCTTCCTGTCTACCGAGACGGGTTTCGGCAGGGTGGGCCTCGATAGAGGCAAACCCTTCCTCGATGTGAAGCTGGGCCGCATCGACGTCAAGAACGTGATCGTGTCAGGCAAAAAGACCGCCCGCTGACCCCGCCTTACGTTCGAGGGTGTGTCCGCCCCGTCGCGTGGGCGCAGTGTGGCCGATTGGGTGGTTTTGTGGTAGACTAAGAACAGCCCGTGCGGGCGGTCGCATCGTGGGGATGAGCGCGTCGAGTTTCCTGTTTGCCTTGCTACCTCGCCCAACGGGCAACATAATAATTGCTTGATATACAAAAAGTTACAATACAGCGGCAACATATAGTCCTTGTATCGCGAGAGGGTGATTACGTGAAACCGTGCGCAGTTCTCCTGGCCGTTGTCCTGCTCATCTTCGCAATGGATTCTCACGGCGCAACGAACGCCGTCGGCTCCATTCCTAAGAAGGTTATTCTCCCTGCACGCGATCGCGCAGCGGTTCCGCGCGCTTTAGCGACGTCGAAACAGGGCGTCGTGTTCCCGCCCTTGAGACATGAGGTATGGGGCAGAACCTATCGGGGCGACGGATATGTCTACGGACCCACGTTCCGCGCGGGCGGCGTAACCGTCGTTGACATCGACGTGGACGGCGACAATGATTTCGTCGTCCCCGGCGACAACACCAACGATTTCGCCCCGCAACTGTTTAGGAACCTCGGTGCCAGCGGAGCCTTCTATCCCGGCGGCCTCAAGGACCTGACGCTGCAAAACACGGACTATGGCGTATACTTGAGCCTTTCGTTAGATTTCGCCGATGTGAACGGGGACGGCCTCCCGGACCTGCTGGCGGCCGTCAACGATTGGATGAGCTGCCGGCAACGCGTTGCTTGGTATCGAAACGTGGGCCCTGTTGACATGCCGGAGTTTGAATTCGTTGAGTACGTGTATACGAGCGGGCAGGTCGGACTCCCAGGCATGTGGGTCGACTGGGCCGACATTAACAATGACAGGAAACTCGATCTGTTCTTTGTCGAGGCATTTCTTGACGAACCGTCCCGGCATCATAGAGTCTTTGGCATACTCAATGAAGGAACGCGATCTGACCCGATTTGGCAAGCGGACACCGCCGAAGAAATCTGCGGACTCTCCCAACTCTTGCCAAGCAGAATCGAGTACAAATCCGCCAAGAAGGATGGGCCGAACGCGGCCGCGTGGTTCCCGCCTTCGCAGACTGGAGCGCCGGCGAAATCGGTAGCAGCGAAGGCATCGTACGGTCAGGGCATCAGCGATTTCGAAGTGGCCGACTGGAACGCGGACGGCGACCTTGATTTCCTGTACTACGACGTCTGCGAGGGGGTCCACTGGATACGCAACCTGGGCACACCCGAGGTCCCCGAATGGGATGCGGCCGTGGCTTCAGCAGGCTTGCCTTTGTATGACCACCGGGAAGACGGCATGACGTTTA
>DUZM01000217.1 GCA_013349485.1 Candidatus Hydrogenedentota bacterium
CGCTATGTGCCCGTGCCGACTCGTCCGGCGGCGACGCGCCCGCGAAAACCAACGCACCCTCGAGCGGGGCGCGATGGGTATCCGTCACGATCCCCTCAACCGCGGCGCACGGGTCAAGACGCACAAGCAGATTCACCGAGGGTTGACCGCGGCGTATCTCGGCCAAGACATTTCCCCACTCGTATCCTGACGCCCGAACGAAGACCGTGACCTCGCCTACATCGATGCCCTCTAGTCTGAACGCACCGTCGGGGTCGCTTATGCTCATGAAATCCCGCTGTATCTCCGGATCAAGTCCAGTGCGACGGCCTTCCGCATACATGATGTCAAACGACGTTACCGGCTGGCTCGAAGACCTACTGACCACGCGCCCCTCAATGGTGCCCCGCGCTTCGAGTAAGAAGTCGACGTTCCTGCTCCCGCCAAGGACGCCATCTCGATTCTCGGCACTGAATGCGGGGTGGCTGACGCTGACATAATGCTCGACATTCTGGAGACCGGTGATCGTGTAGTTGCCATCCGCGTCCGTTTGGACCTCCCCGAACGAGCGCACGGGGCCTCGGCCATGGGCCCGGACGCTTGCACCAGCAACCGGGTTCCCGGAAGCGGCCGTAACCCGTCCCGAGATCGCAACCTTTGAAGCCGTACTGTAGACCAACCTGAGGTCGGTCTTGTGCTCGCCGACTTCGAGCGTGATCTCCGTGGCGGACTCACGATCCCAACCCTGCGAGTTCGGCCCGGTCAACATCAGGTGATACGTCCCGTCCGCAAGGCCTGTCAGCGTGAACTCGCCCCCTGCGCCGCTCCGCGCTTCTGACGAACCGAACGCGTAGCCGTAATCAGACGTCGGCCAGGCCAAGACGCCCGCGTTTACGACCGGCGCGCCGTCGTCATCGACCACCGTGCCCGAAATGCTGCCGCCCCGCGCCAAGACTATCTCCGCGTCCCGCTTACCAACAGCAAAAAACGGCGTTTCCAAAGGCGCATAGCCGTCCGCCTTCACGAAAAAGCGCCAATTCCCCGGATTGACGTGAACCGAGAAGTGGCCTTGGGCGTCCGTGAGGCCCCGAAGTTCCTGCGCGCGCAGCCCCGGCACAGGGCCTTCCCGTCCTTCCTGCTGCGAAGGGTAGAGCGAAGCGTCGGGAATCGGTGCGTTGGCCTCATCGCGCACCCAACCCTCGATGGGACCCCCTTCTTCAAGCCTGAAGTCGACCTCGATTTCAGGGCGTGTCCGGCTGAGATAGATCCGTTGCGCGCTGAATTCCGTCGCCGTTACCGCCTTGAGTTGGTACTGTTTGTCGACCGGCAACTGCGTGGCCTCGTACTTCCCCGTCGAGTCCGCGTGCACGACGCTCCGATGCACAACGCGGAATCCGCTGCCAACGCCCGGAGACGCCTCGGCGATCAGCGTAACCGTGGCAGCAGCGGCGGGCCCGGCCCCACTGTGCGTAACCACGCCACGGATTACGCCGTTGCCCGCAAGATCCTCCTCGAGCCGACGCGCGGTTTGCGGTTCGTCGCGCGCCGTCCGCGCAGAGGAGGCAACACCGTGCTTCTTCTCCTGTCCGTCATCGACGTAAACGCGAGCCGGCCGGTCGCGCCCCGCGGCAACCGATTCGGCAACCCTCGAGGATTCCCCTTCCCCCTCCGCCGAAGGCCGATCGCTCTCCGAGCCATAGTCCCCGAGCAACCACCAGGCGGCCGCCACGAGAACTACAAAAAACGCGGTAAGCAAGTAGAATCGTAGGTTCGAACCCATGGGCCCCTCCCACCGGACTCGCTGGCAGCAGAAGTCAACATCCTCAACCTTTTCCAGGATACAAGACGCCGTTCCAGACGCTCAAATCGGCGAACCGGGGTTCGCGCTTCCTGGAAAGAACGCCGGGGCACGGCTTTTCCCAGCGAGTACACGCCCCCGTCGTTCCCAGCGCTCCGCTACCCGCGTTTTGACAGGACATCCGCTTCGTATTGCCTGACCTCGTTGATCCAGGCCGGGCCGACGGACACGTCCTGTTTCGCGCAGTAGTAGTCCCAGACCGCGCCGAACGGGAGGCTCTTCAATTCCTCGAGCAGGGCGAGCCGGGCCGAGTAATCGCCGTCCCGCTCGAGTTGACGCAGCATATCGGTGGGTTCGAGCAACGCGATGAGCAGCGCCTTGAGCATGGCCCGCGTACCCGTGACCCACGCCGCGATACGGTTAATGCTCGCGTCGAAAAAGTCGAGCCCGATATGTACGCGCTCGATGTACCCGTTGCGGACGATCTCCTCGGCGATGGCCCGCAACTCGTCCGACAGAATTACCACGTGGTCGCTGTCCCAACGCACCCCCCGGCTCACGTGGAGCAGCATCTCGTCAATGTAGATCAAAATCGACGAGATCTTGTCTGAAATGACTTCCGTCGGATGAAAATGGCCCGCGTCCAGGCACAACAACGTGTTGTGCTCGACCGCGTAACCCAGATAGAACTCGTGCGAGCCGATCACGCAGCTTTCCGACCCGATGCCGAACAGCTTGCATTCGATCGAGTCCAGGTGATGCCGTCGATCCAGTCTTTCCGCGAACACCGCGTCGAGCGATTCCCGCAACAGTTCCCGCGGCGTCCTGCGATCCACCGGCGTGTCCTTGAACCCGTCCGGGATCCACAAGTTCGTCACACACGGCGTCCCGAGTTCCCGGCCGATATGCGCGCTGATCCTTCTACACGCAATACAATGCTCGATCCAGAACTGCCGCACCGCCGGGTCGTAGCTCGCCAACGTGAACCCCGAGTTCGCCATCGGATGCGCGAAACACGTCTGATTGAAGTCCATGCCCAGCCCGTTCGCCTTCGCCCAATCGATCCACCGCGCATAATGCGCCGGCTCCAACGCGTTCCGATCGACCTTCTTGCCCCCCGTCTCCGCGTACATCGAATGCAGGTTCAGCCGATGCTTCCCCGGGATAAGGCTGTACGCCTTCTCGAGGTCCCCGCGGAGTTCGTCCGCAGTCCGCGCTCGGCCCGGATAATTCCCCGTCGCCTGGATACCCCCGCCGTCCACGGCGTCCACCGCCTCGAACCCCCCCACGTCATCGCCCTGCCAACAATGCAGCGAAATCGCGATCCCCGCCAACCGCCCCAGCGCCTGCTCCGTATCGACCCCGTACGCCGCATACACTTCTCGAGCGTTCGCGTACCCCCGCTCAACTGAATCCTCCTCAATCTCCGGGAACATAGCCGACTCCTTCTCCAACCGCTGCCAATGCACCTTCCCCAAGAAAGACGCACCATTGCCCGTAATCGCCCCGTAACCCGTGCAGGGTGGCACCTTCAAACTTTGTTTGGAGGTGTCCCACAGGCGCCCCTTTGCCAATTCCACCTTCATTCGTCGCACATGGCGAAACCCTCGATCTTCTCTTTACAGCGTTCCGCCGTGAGCTCCATGAGGCGCTCTACGCACGGGTACAGCACCTCCAATTGCCTCCGGGCTATCATGAAATGGGGGTCATAGCGCGCCCCGATGTACGCGTAGTCGAACAACTCTACGAGATCCCGATCCATTCTTGTCTCGTTCGGGAACAGGCCGCAGAACGCTGGGTCAAGCTCGCACGCCATCTCGCCCAGCACTTGAATGAAATGCTCGTTCGGAATGTAATTCGTGAAAACCAGCAGGATCGCCTTGTAAGACGACTCGGCGGCTTGGTGAAGATAAAACACAGCCTTTTTTGAACTTCTTCTGTCAAAAGCGTTCCGAGAATCGATCATGAACTCCCGGGCGCTGTCAAACCAGCAATCGAAATGAGCCTGCGCAATACGACTCCGCTCGGCGGGCTTCAGCTTGCGTTTACGCGGCAGTCTGTATTTGCCCGAGTCATAAAGCAGCCGGCCTTCCTTCTTGACGTCCGAAAAGAAATACTGCCCCTCGGCAAGCTGGACCCTCAGAAACCCGATGTCCCGCGGGATGACCCGCACGTGCGTGCTCAAGTTCGCCTCCGCGCATTGCTTCGATACCGCGTCCCAGGTATCCCCATCCTCCGCCGTCGCTCGATCCGTTGTCACCACCAGGATATCATAATCCGATACATGCCCGGATCTTCTGTCGGGGTCCAGGTCCTTCTCCTCCCGATAATCCCCTCGCGCATACGACCCGAACAGAATAACCATCTCGACCTTATCGCACCCATAACAAACAATCGACGCGATCCGTTTCAGTTCATCCCGCTTCCGTCTGGGCAAATGTGCGAGCGACGTCTTCATGCCCGAGAGTATACACGAGCCAGCACGCTCCGCCGCAACTATATCCAGGGCAATTGCACCAAAATACTGCGACCAACAACCGATCTCGGCAGAGTATTCGCCTGGAGAGGCGATAGCGGAAGGGGCCTGCTCGACCGTTTTCGATCTCGATGGCCCTCCAACCCAAGAATAAACCGGACACCACCCCGATCACGCGGACTAAGGCGGATCCAGAAGTGACCGCATCCGTAATCCCTTGCTGAGGATGAACAATAAAAAGGGATTGACGCAAGCGACTGACCCCGCCCCGGGCGGGGAAGCGAAACGTGTCCTCTTCTTGTGCAGGTGGGCTTACAGCCTCTTTGAATGGATGGCTGACATACGGCGCCAGGGTGCTGCCTTCAAACTTTCTGGAAGTGCCCTCTCTGGAAGTGGCGCACCACTATTCGCCTGCGGCTCATGCCCACCTACCTGATTATCTTCGCGCGACACGGCTCAAGATCCCTCACGTCCTCATACGTGTTTCCCGGTGGCCCACCTTTCACCCAGCCATTAAGGGCGGCAATTAGTTACTTGACACGGGGCACAAATTTTTGCCATAATTCGCGGCAGTGATAGGTTGCCAGAATTTCCTTGGCTATCAACGTATCCACGCGGTCTTGGCTGTCGGTCCTTTCCGCAGACTTATGAGCGCCACGAACAGGCCGCTTGTCAAAATGGCTATCGGGCCTAGCTATCAAACCGGCTCTTTGGGAGGTATCATGTATGGCTATTGACAGTTGGCCTTTCTATCCGGACCGTCTCACGGACATCATGGGGCCAACCCCCAAGCAGCGAGAGGTCGCACGGGATCTTTTCCGTTTCATCGAAGCAGCCAGCGCCATCCGGTTGAAACGCTCAGTGGCCATCATTGACCGGGGATTGGAACGTTTTGACCCCGAGATCGAAGGATTCGAGTATGAAGCCTTCTGCCATTACTTTCGCCTCGACAAGAGCGAAAAGGGTAAGAAGGCATGTCCCGGCGGCGACGAACGTTGCCGAGAGTGGGACAGACGCATAGCGGCGAAGATACTTAAGATGGCCTACGATAACAAACTGCAAGGCGATTGGGCAGCGTTTCCGTGCCATCTCAACGTTGTCGACATGTGTGCGGTGATTCGTGTTGTCTCTGCTCCCATCGCCGCATTGTTTGCGGGGCAGTTTCTGCCTCTCAAGGACACGCAACAAAAGGCAAGACAGGAGGTACTTGACGGCATCGAGCAGCTCGATAAGCCGCAATATGACGACCCGCTGCTCGAAAACCTTCCGCTCGTGGAGCTGTCGCCCGAGGCCAAAAGCAAACTCATATCGCTCACCGACAAGCTGAAGCCGGCCTCTGAGGGCTTTGAAAAGACCCTCAAGACCCAGGCGAAGATCATTGGAGACATCGCTCAGGAGTTCTGGGAGCGCTACAAGGCGGCGCAGGAACAGTCTTTCATCAATTCGTTGCGCGAGCGAGGCGCAGTACTGGCGCCCGAGCCTACCCATGCCTGGGTCGCGGAGGAGTTGTCAAAACAACTCGGATCGGTATGTGCCTTCTGCGGCGTCGAGTGGATGGCGTTCTTCGCCGATTGGGCCGGCGAAGGAAACATACTCGATCTGGTTGCTTTTCACGGCATCGATTTCACGGACCAAGATCAACGCCCGCACTTCAACTGGAACAAATGCAAGGCCAAGTACAAGAATCTGCCGGACGAGCGTCCCAAACGATCCGACCTGAGGCGTATCATCGAACGAGGACTCCGGTGGCGAAGAGGGATGGACAAAGACATCCATCGTGAATTCGAGGAATGCTCGCTTGTGGTTCCGCAAGAGCGAGGTACAAAGCCGGAGAGAACCGTCATCGTTTTCGGAGCAATGAAGCGCGATTTCCAGTACGGGCGCGAAGTGGCCTTCCTCCGGCAGACCTGCGACATCCTCGCCGATGATTTCCGACATCGGAACCGGCTCCTTAGGCTTTCCCATGGTGAGAAGCAGTGGGAGGAGATCGTCGATTTCCTCACGCATCAGGTCAGAAGTGTATTGGATACTATCAAGTCAACCAGCGACTACATGGCAAAGAAGTCGCGGGCCGCCGGTAACGTCATCGACGAGGACTATTTGTACGCAGCGACCATTCTCCAGACGCACGTCCAGCACCTCGCTGCACACAGCAAGCTGACCTTGGCCGCTGCTAGGGACGCCGTAGACCTCATGCTCAAATACGTGCCGGAGGACTTTAATGAGACGGATTTGGCTACCTTAGTAAGACAGTATGGTAAGCACTATGAAGGGGCCGCCGCGAGACGTAACATAGCCATTCGGTTCGGGGACGGACTCGTGAGTCCAAAAAAGGCCGAGATTGTGCCCGGTGCGTTCGAAACGGTGCTCATGAATGTGCTGCACAATGCTGTTAAGTACGGGCGGGAGGGCACCTACATCAAACTTGATATTGAAATAGATGAGTCGCTTGCTTACTACGCTGAGAACTTAAAAATCGTTGTTCGCGACGTCGGGTGCGGTATCCCAGCCGACGAGCAGTCGAAAGTTTTTGGGAAGGGGTTTCAGGGGACTCGCCGGAGCGACGAGGCGGGCGAGGGTCTCGGGCTCTATGAAGCCCGCGAGATCATTGCCGCCCATGGAGGCAGCATATGGTGCAATAGCTACCCTCGTAGTTCCGGATCGGGTCTCGACGATTGGTTGACTGTGTTTATCATAACGACCCCGACCCGGCAGACAAGGAGAACATGAGAATGACGGACAAGATTAGATGCCTCTATGTCGATGACCAAGTTAGTGATCCGGCGCTGTGGGCTCGCGTGCAGGATCTAAAAGAAGCTGAATTCGAGTTGGATACCGCAGACAAGCTCGAGACTGCCGAAAAGAGCCTTCGTACAGGGGGCTACGATATCCTAATCCTCGACATTCGAATTCCGCCTAACAAAGGAGGAGGAATTGACGATATGCCCTGGCAGCGCACCGGTACGGCTCTTATAAAGCGTATCCGGAAAGGTCTCTATACCGGCAAGGGACAGCTCGGCACACCCAAGGACGTTCCTATAATTGTCATCACGGCAGTAGCCAACCCCGCCGCGCAGAAAGACATACTCGAAGCGGGACGCGGTAAGGAGGGCCTCGAGTTTGAACTTGTCCTCTTCGAGAAACCAGCGGACAACGGGGAAGTAATCCAGAAGATCAAAGAACTTGCGGCAGAGAAGAAGAAAACTGCCTCTTCGTAGGAAGAGCGCGAGCGACGATGGTTGAGCAATGACGAACGCCGAGAACCAGCCGGAAGGGAGTACCGTAACCGACGAAACCATCATCTTCCTTGAACGGTTTATCAAGAGGTGGTGGCGATTGGACGAGGGGATGCGTCCCGAAAGCACGACGTTTCCCACCCGCGTGCAGTTGCTGGACGAACTCAGCAAGTATATCGCCGAAGCCATCGCGGCCCCGATCAGATTCATTTTGTCTCCGGCCCCACTTTCTACGGGCAACCCCCAAGACAGCTATGTCGTCGAGGCCTACGAGGGACCCGTTCGCGCGCGCAAACGTGGCAAAGCCCTACCTAAAGGGGCAGCGGCCGCTGTACGCAGGATCGAGGGCAGCAACTGGCCAGTCAAAACCTATCTGGAAGGGCCTCAGCCACTGTTGAAGTGTTTCGGTGCTGACGCCCTGCTGCTCTTTTCCCAGTCGTTTGTTGACAAGACGTACTACGTCGGTTTCGGCCATAAGCGGACCGGCGACACCGACCTTGACAGCTACTTGAGCGCCCCCAAACGGTTCGCCGAGCTGATCCTCGAGCTGCAGGCCGTCGCACTCCGCACGCAAGACACTGAGGAGGCGTTTCAGGATTTCCTCGACGCCAGGTGCGAGGCTGATATGTCGGCCCTGCGCCGAGCATGTGAGCGCATACTCAAGGACGAACGGGCACGATTGGAACTCCGCAACCATTTGATTATGGAGCAGATCCATTTGCGCGGCACCATCGACCAGAGGAGGCATCTAAAGCGCCAAGCCGAGAGGCATCTAAAGCGCCAAGCCGAACCGATCTTGCACGGCCGCGAATTGGATGACATCCTGGTTGAGTATATTCGCACGACCCTGCATATAGAATGGAGCGCCCGCACGGTGCCGGGACGGGACACCCCCTGTAAGCATCCGCTTCGCCGCTTCTTCCCCGCTTGTAATCTAGCGAACGGTGCCACTCGCGAAAGTCTTGACAGTGGCAAGCTGCAACTAAGGTTCAGGGAACGCCCTGATACTCTTGTCAACATCTCTGTTGGAGCAGATTGCGTTCGAACGCTTAGTGAACTCTGCAACGTTTACCGCTTCCTTCAAGGGACGATATCGGCACACTGCGCTTCTCGAGAATCGGACTGTCCACAACCGGCTGAGCGCAATGCCGTTGACAGCGATGCACAAACGTACGAATCGATGGTAGCTACTCTCGCTCAGTACTTGAGCGAGAGATAGCGCCAAGGAGCGCAAGTGAAAGGCAACACACGTGTCTGGGTGCGGCGATTCTCAGCTTGTTGATTTGCGCGCAAGATGGCGCAGTTTCTACTTCAAGGCGGGGTTGTATTTGCCTCATCAACAGCGCAACCGGCTCGGTGCGACGCCGCAACTAATCACGGGACTATGGCAACAGTTTGTCGACAGGTTCGCTCTCGAAGCAACGCTCCAACTATTGACTGAACGTCTCAGATTAGCAGAGGTGTCTGCCGCTTCGGATGCCACGCCAGCCGAAGCAGAGGGCTTGCTCAAGATCCATTCGGACTGGCTATTGGTCTGGTTCTGCGCCGAGGCGCTCCGGGCAATACAAACGGATGAATTGGCCGTCCCAGGCGGCGAAGTAACGAACCAACTGGCGCGCGTGCGCCAAATTCATCGGATTACCGTGCTGGTGCTGTTTGCGCTGCATGTGCTCGAGTATCCCGACCCGAAGCGTCGTCCGGACTTCATCGACACGTCGCCGTTGGACTTGCTCACGCCTATGACGGCGCAGATCGAACTCATGGCGGAGTACGCCTACCGCGCGTTGGGCGTAAACCGTGAACTCGGCATCGAGGAGCATCTCAAACGCCTGGTCAGCCCACAGATACTCCTGTACAGCGCGAAGCACGCGTACCG
>DUZM01000158.1 GCA_013349485.1 Candidatus Hydrogenedentota bacterium
CGCGTTCCGTGCGTTCCGCCACCAGGGCGCTCATCCGCGCTTCATGCGCTTCCACGGCGATGTAGAGCGTGTCGCGCGTATGGCAAAGCCGAACGGTGGTCGGCGCCGTCGCAAACGATGTGCGATCGGTGCGCACCAATCCGTCCACGTCCGTTTCCCCAAGCCAGGGAGGGTCGTCCAGGACGCCGTCGAGGCGCGGCCGTCTCGTCGCATAGGGGCAAACCGCGGCGGCAGGCCCCTTGAGGGCAAAGAGGCGCGGCCCTCGCAGCACGGCCCGCTCGCCGGGCGCCTCAGCCCGAATCCTAACGTATCGGCCCAGAAACGGCTGCGCGGGAAAGATCGGACCTTGTACGCCGCCCCGCTGCTCGGAAGTCCACACGTCGGCCACGCTGAAATCCACGCCGTCCGAGCTCGTCTCGAGCGTGAGGCGCCCTATGCCCGCTGCCTCGAAGTCCACACGGCACACCGGCCCCGGCGCGGCCCCGAGATCGAACAAGGCCTCCGCGCGATGCGCCGCGTCCTCGAACGTCGGCGACGTCGGAATCTCAAGCGCCGTGTGACCCGGCGGCACGTCGAGCGGCCGGTAAGGCAAGACGTGCCGTCCGAAGAGGATCGTTGAAGGCACGAACAACTGTTTCGCGTCAATGGTATCGATTATGCGCTTAGCCCGGCTGGCGTCCCAGTCCGCGCTCACTTCCGCCTGGGCCTCGACCAGGCCGCACAAACGACGAAGCAAAACGGAATCCGGTTTCTCTGCAAAAGCCGCTTCGATTTTCACATATTCGACGAGGTTGGCCATGAGCCGCTCAACCGCTTCTATCTCGGCATCCTCTCTCGGGACCTTGCCTCTGACGTCTCGAAGCCCTTTCTCAAACTCCGCCAGGGTGTCGCGCGGGTCTACTCCCGCGAGTGTACGCTGATTCAGAAACGCCACGAGCGCGGCGAGTCGCTGTTCCGCTGTGGGCCGCCACAGGGCATGATCGAAAAACGCGTTGAGCCCCTCCGGCCATGCGTCAATGGGCGTCGCAAACGACCATGCTTTGTTCATCCCCAAACGCAGCGCTTCGTCGGACGCCTCGCCGCGTGCCGCCAGGTCCATGACTATCCCTTTTGCATTCTCCTCGGCGCCCTCAAGCGTCGTGCAGCACTCGTAGACGGTTGCCGGATCCGCACTCGGCGCCAGGCAAAACGCCAATCCCGTCGACTCGGCCCACACAAGCGACGTTTCCCGCAACTCCGCGCCGCGCGCACCGAACATGTCCAGACGGACCAGCAACAGGACGTCTTCGGGGAGAAGTGCGGATGCCTTCGCGAGCCCGTAGCGTTCCCCATGCCGGCTCGGGTTCATGGCGTCCGCCCAAAGCATAAGGCGGACGTCCGGGTCAAGCGCCTTGACGATACCGTCAAGTTGCGAAACCGAGTCGGCAAAAACCTCGGCGTCCGTCCGGCCCCGACTCCTGCAGCGCGCATCCTTGTTTAAGCGGATTGGTGTGCCGTGGCCCACATGGATATACTTCGGCCGCAAGACGTCCACGACACGGCGCATCGCTGTCTCCATCGCAGCACGCGTCTCGGCCGCGTACGGGCAACAGGTCGAAGTCCGCGCAGGCGCATACGAATACGTCACCTCCGCCGTCGCCCCGTCCGGAATTGCCCCGCCCGGAACCCGCTTCAGAAACCAGCGCCGATTTGAGGAGGCAAAAGGCCATGCAAGTTCCCCCGCCTCCAGAACATAGTCGACGCCGGGGGCGCAAACATGCCCGGACACGTGCACCCGGACAGGGCCCGCTTCTGTATCAATGACGTTCGGCTTGGACAGTGCGACCCCGTTTGTGCCACCGAGCGTGATACGATCCGTTATCAAGAGACCTTCGGCCGCCAAAGGGTACGTCTGCAAAATGCCGCCTGCGTCACCCAACGGGTCAATTGCCGGGACGGGCTCGATGTAATGACGGCGCGCCAAACGAAACAGGCCTTCCCACTTGGCGGCCTTGGCAGCGTCTAAGTGATAGAAGTCATCGCTGTTGACTATGACCAAATTGCAGTTAAGCGATGCGAGTTCTTGCAGCAAGTCCGCCGACAGCGGCGCATCGACATATACCCCCCGGATTGGCGCGTCCGGCTCATCGCGGATTTCAAGCTGCGGCAGCGCGAGCCCGTATGCTCGGATGAGTTCGCGGAGGGTTTCCAGGCCGTAGTATGTGCCCGCCGGGTCGCTGCCTGCCACCGCCCCGCCGTGCCGCGACACAACAAGCCTATATCCTTCCGGACCCACGTCGGCGAGAGCGGACACAAGTCTCCGGACCCGTCGGCGCCGAAAAGACGCGTGCCGTGTTGGCTCGCCTACGTACAGCGCCTCTCCCCCGCCGTTATGACGGGAGGCCGCCACTAAAGGCAATCGGAAACCCGTAACCTCAAACAACGTCGCAACGGCACTCCGCTCCGAATCTGATATGTCGTCCGCAACCACAACAGGCAAGTCGCGACGAAGTGCAAAGCCTTCTCCTTCTGACAAGAAGACCGCCTGAGGCGCAGGGCACAGGTCCGGTGCGGCCGCCGACACGAACAACAGCCAGAGCAGTTCCATCGTATACCCCTCTTCAACGCGCGTTGCCGTAAAGACCCGCGCTCGAACACAAATCTGAGGTCTGACCCGACTGTGAATATTGCGTTACTGAGCAACGCCAAGTATACATGACCACTCCTTCCGGCAAAACAAAAGGCCTGCACGGCCTCGAGCGGACCACGCAAAGCACAAGGGCCCCGAGACGATCCGACAGACGCTCGAGTACCCGGGACCCCGTCGTATTGCCGACCGCGGTTCGGCGAAACGGGGAAAGCCGTTTTTGACTATGCCTCGAAGAATAAGTAGGCTAGGCGTGCAAGTATGCACCCAGGTTCAAGTCCCAGGTAGACCTATGCGAGCAGGTGCGAAGCGGCGGGCCCCAGTGGCGGAATAGCATGATAGACCGCGTCGTCCGATACGTGACCTCACACTCAATGGACAAGCTCGACGAACTGTGGCTCGAGGAAGTCGCGATCTGTGCCGCCTGGCACGAATCATCCCCGCCCGGCGCCGAGACGCAGGCCGAGTTCGCGGCCATTCCCCGGCGCGTGGTGTCATGGCTCGCCAATGTCAAACCAATCAGTCTCCGCACCGCGGGCCGCCGCCAACAGGTCTTCCTCCGCGCCGTCATCGAGCGCGTCCTGACGGCTGGGATGGACGCCCTTGTGCAAGATGAAACCTTCTTGTTATGCGTTGCCTACGACCTCGCCAACCGTGCCGCCAGCCCGCATGCGTTTAAGCGCGTCAAAGAAGTGCTCGAGCCTTACGCCGCCGACCTCGGGACCCTTCGGCGCCGGTTGTCTCCCAAACCCGGTTTGCCCGTGCTGGACGCGGCAGTCCGCGTCGCGGCTCCCCAGCAAATCAAGAAAGCGCCAAGGCGCAGGGGAAAACTCTTCACCGGGGATGAAGAGGCCGCCTCCACCCATACCTTGACGGTATCCGGCCCCTTCCGGGTCTTGGGGAACGTCCCGGAGGATTGCACCGTGGTGGTCCGAAACGGCTTATGCGCCGTAGACGGCTACGTCCTAGGCAGGATCGCGGCTAGAGGACAGTGTGAAATCCGCGAGAACATTTCCGGCGCGGTGCTTGCCCACAGCGGCGATATCCGATGCCGGAACATCATTGACAAAGCCTTTGTCGTCGCCAAGTGGGGTTCGGTCTACTTCTATCAAGGCCTGAACCCGGAAATGGTCTTCGGCGGGTTGTCGGTGCGCGCCGACGAAAACACCATAATGGGTCGGTACGTGGCTCCAACCATCGAGATCAAAAAGGCGGCAAGCGGCGGCGAATATCACGTATCCGCCCTCTTGGTCGCGGATCAGTTCTGCCAAAGTGACGTGCGTCCTCTTCACATTGTCTTGCGTCGAGAACTTTCATGCGAAGATTACGGTGAACGGCTGGGCCGGGAGGCCGCGCGACTGATGTCCCGTGCGGCACGGCTTCGTCAACGACTCCATCACCTTACGCACATGATCCGAACAACGCAGGAGGAGGCCGAACATTCGGCCTCGAGCGCCCTGCTTCACGTCTTTGCAGGGAAACCGCAACTCAGACTGGTCGAGGATCGCCGACTCGCCCACCAACGTCTTGCCGTGCTGAACCGAATCATTGCCGCGCTCTACGCAATGTGCCTGGATGCGGAAAACAGCCTCGACGCTCGTCTTGGCAGAGCGCCCACCGGCCAAGCAAGAGCGGCGTTGGAAGACCTCAACGTTGAGATAAACGAAATCTTGCCCGAGTACGGCCTCGATCAAGACATCGAGGCGGAACGCGCCGAGATGTGGGAGATCTTCCAGCGCATCGCCTCGGCACGTCCAAGCAAGAAGGTCATGTCCAGTACCCTGATCCAGCTTAGGAAAAGATTGGACAGCTGGCTGGGCGAACGGCACAAGCTCCTCGGACGGATCAGGCGGATCGACCGTGGTCTCCGTGCCGTCGGGGGAAAAACCGGCCCCGCGGGAATGAGGAACGGCGAGACGAAGCTCGCCGCGTTGAGACGCAATCTGACGGCGCTGCGCGCAAATCCGCCCAATGCACAGGTGGCCAAACGGATCAACTCGGGCTTCGTGCAACTGATGTTTGGCGTGATGCAACGACGCATAAACCGCCTCGTCGATCTCGGCAACGAGTTGCAGAAAAGCCGGGACGAACTGCTGAAAATCTCGGAACAGTTGCATAGGGAATATCAGATCGTCAGGCATGAAGAAGATGTTCCGGGCGAGACGCCGGCCAAGGCCACAGGTCGCTTCGAGGAGGGCGTCAGCATATACAGTGACCCCTTCCTGCTTCTCGAGGAGAACCCCCCGCCCGGAAGCGTCCTCGTCACGGCGGACACCGGCCCCTGTGTAACAACGTATTACCGCCGGATGGGCCGCGTGATAAGGGAAGGGGACGAGAATGCCGATTAGGCCGTTTCACGATGTGCGCGCCCGCACGGCGCCCCGAAAACCAGTTGCCTAGAACCGGCCGCCGTGGGAACTGAACAGATCCACCAAATCATAGTACCCCATCAGCAAGGCCATCCCTGCCGGCGTGAGGCCGGACGTTGTCTTCTCTCTCGCGTTTACCTCGGCGCCGTGTTCCAAGAGAAGCTCTGCGATGTCCCCCCGTCCGTTCAGGGCCACCCAGTGCAACGTCGTCATGCCGTCCCCATTCCTCGCATCGATCGCCGCGCCGTGTTTTATGAGCGCCTCAACCGCGGCGCTGTGGCCGTTGCGGGCAGCCTTCATCAATGGCGTATCGCCTAATTCGTCTTCCTCGCCAGGGTCAGCGCCGGCAGCCAGAAGTTTGCGCACGGCGCCGCTCAAACCCCAGTACGCCGCCATATGCAGTTTGCTGCTCGAGCCCGAGTCCTCGGCGTCGGCGGCGTGCGTGCGCTCATGATTCAAGAGCAAATCGGCCAAGGCTTGATAGCCGCTCTGCTTTGCTCGGCTCAAAGGAGTCTCCCCGTGATCGTCCATTCGGTAGAACCAAGGAGTCTGCGTCTCTTTTAAGTCGTTCACGGATGTTCCTTTCCGTACACACGCCTCATGCCATCTAATGTTAGAGCAATTCCGGTGCCAATTCCAACTTTCAACGGGACAAAATGCCTTCATGAAATGTAACTTCTTTCACAACAAGGCATTAGCGCTCCTTACTCGATGTTCGTCTGTCCCAACGCGCCAGCGTAACGAGTGCTTCTCTGGCAGCGCAGTCCGCTCTGCTGACAAAGAATTACCGGTGGACGACTACTCATACGCAAGGTAGTCTGAGGGTTTCGGGAACAAAGCACTCGAGGTCCTACGAAGGACAAGCGTTGACATCTTTGACTACTTTTGGTATGCTGACATCACGATATCAGCTTTAGATCTAACACTAGCGGATTTAGTTAATCCTTGATAGGATCTATTAGAGACCGCATTGCCTCATCAAACTACAGATCAAAGTCAACCACATACAGATACGGTTCTGGCCGCGCTGCTCGGCTCAAGAGCCCGTTTGGCCGTCCTTCGTTTGTTCCTGATCGATCCTTCGCGCACCTACTATCAGCGGCAGGTCGAAGCCGCGACGGGGCTGCCAATCCGTGCGGTGCAACGCGAACTCGAACGGTTAACCTCAGTAGGGTTGTTCTATAGGCGGCTGGACGGTAACCGGAACTACTACCAAGTCGACGTCCATTCCTGGCTATTCGCCGAATTGCGGGCACTGATCCTTAAGGCCTGCGAACCCGAGGAGCAGCTGCGGGCAAGGCTCGCAGTAGACGACTCAGTCCGTCTTGCGTTCCTGTGCGAAACCCGGGATCGCACCCTTGTGGTGGCGGTGCCGGGCAGAGAACCCCCTGCAGGGACATACGACTCGGACCACCTTGAGTTCGTGTCGAGCGAGGATTTCGTCCACATGTTGTTCGAGGCCCCGCAACAGCTTGCCCCGTTTCTGAAGCGCGGCCTGGACCTCCTGGGACGCCGAGACGACCCGATATGGCATCAGATTGAACGGGCCGGTTTTGAAGTGCAAAAAGGAAAGGGCGTGCCGTAATGGAAGCTCCGCAACGGATCACCAGACTCTGCGAATCGTGGTGGGAAAAGCTCGCGAACTCGACAAAGGCCGAGCAAAACCGGTATGCCGAAGAGTTCCTCTCGCTCCTGGGCTGGGCGGATCCCGTCTCCTTAGCGCCGAAGGAGGCGTGGGCGGAACTGGCCGGGGCGGCGTACCTTTTGCGCGGCGGCTCGACGTCCGTGATCGCATACTTCGTGATGCCCGGCGTGCTCGATCCGCCCGCCTCGATAGGCGAGCGTGGGCTGGACCACTGCCAAGCCACACGCACCCTCACAAATGCCGCCGGGACGCTCCATATCGAGTACGCATTCATAACCGACCTCCAACGTTCCTATCTATACGACGTGCCGGCCGACGAGCTTATCCTCCATGCCGATACGCCAACCGATCTCAGCGAGCAATTCGGAGACGGCCTATCCAAACCCGGCATCGAGAGAGGCTCTCTCATGGAGATCCGACGCAAACCCAGAAGCTATGTCGCCAGAGAGCTTCGGGAATGGCGCCACCGGTGGTGTGGGACTTTGGCCATTCAGTCCCAACAGTCCGAGGCCGCCGCCGCCCTTGTCGTGGACAGACTGATCGTCCTGCGCTATCTCTTTATACACAACGTGTTGAAACGGAGCGGGCGCCGCGCCGAGCGGCGTTTCAACGAACTCATCGACCATGCTTTCAGCCCAAGCCCGCGGGGCTGCGGCAAGGCCTTGGCCTCCCTGTTTCACGATACCTGGTTGGACTGGCGTCCCGCCCTTTTCGCCCCGGCGCCCGAAGTCAACCAAATAATTGAACTCGACGTATTGGCCGCGCCGATGCTGCGCGAGTTCGCGCTGCTATCCGACGGCAAATTCAACATCGCCACCGTCCTCGAGAGCTTCAACTACGGCGAACCGGCCGAGAAAGCTCGGGTGCGAATCATCCCCGACGCCAACGAAGAGCGGGAAACCTATCTCGCTAAGCAGACTGTAGAAACCGTTGATGCCGTCCGTCTGGAGGTGGACATCATGGATGAGGGGTATCGTGCCGTGCTGCACTGGCTGGACAAACTCTCGGCACTCTACGACCGCCTGGAAATCGAGTACGAGTCGGCCTCGTATCGGGCCCGGGCCATCCCGGACGACATAGATCTGTTTGCATGGTCGGAGCTGGACGCAAGCCGGCCCAGGGCGTTCGCGGACAAGTTGCAGCATCTGTTCGAGCGTAGTTTCGTGGTCTACTACGCCTCGCCGCGTCAATACCGGACGGCGCGATTGCTGCTCTATCTGCACCTCATCACCCGGTTCAGCAGAACAAAGCAACGCCTTGCCGAGTTTCCCCCTATCGAGAAGGCGCTAAGACCTCGCCCGAAAGTGCTCGATGCCGACCGGAAAGAGATCTTTCGGGGGCGGCCCGAAGACGAAAACTGGGAAGTGACCTAGGCTACACCGCCACGCGCCGACGAGCGGCGTTGTGTTCCGGCAGCGAGACGGAAAGGCGGACGGTCGTGACGGGAGGCCCTCACAGCACCGCGCGCTCCGCGGCCGCGCGCGTCCTGCTATTCGCCGCATGCTGCGCAGGTGTGGCGGGCGGCGCAGCGCTTTGGGCCTACGCGACGCGGGGCAAGACTTCCTCGGCAACGGAGATGTCGCGGGGGGCGCGTCGAGAGCTACCCATTCCACAGGTAGCGCCGTACCTGGATGCCGCGCCGTCTCCTGTCGACGGACAAGGCGCAGCCACCTTGGTCCCCGCCAAACCCGTCCCGGTGCGATCGGGCGGCAACTTCGAGATGGTCTTCACCGTCGGCGAGGCGGGGGTGAGACCCGGCGGTTTTGTCTTGCTTCAGATCCCTCCCTGGTGGGGGTGGACCCAACCGCAGACCCGCCGCCCCGACGGGCCCGGATACGTCGAAGTCACCACTTCCTTCCATGACCCGGCACTTCAAACCCGCACCCTGCCGTTCCATCGAGTTATCGTCTATTCCCATGAACGCGGCTTTAGACCCGGTGAGACGATCACGTTCCGTTACTGCAATGCGCAAGCGGATAGGTTCGCGGAAACCGAGGAACTCTTTCAGATCTTCGTGGACGCCGACGGCGACGGCCACGCCGCATGCATCAAACAATGTCCCACTCTTGCCATCACCGCAGGGCCGGCCAGGAAGCTCTGCGTAAACGCCCCATCTCAAGTCCAGCCGCGAACACCCATCGCGATCACGGCGGCGCCGGTCGATGCCGTCGGCAACTGGAGCGCCTTTCCCCAGGGAACGTACACAATAGAAATAAAGAGCATTCGCGACGGCAACCTAACCACGGAAACATCCCTCGAAGTCTCGGAACACCAGAAAACGCTGACATTTGACTGTGTCGTCAATGAAGAAGGGGCGCATTTTTTTCACGTTCAAGGGCCTTCAGGCCTCGAGGGGTACAGCAATGTCTGTCTCAGCCAGGAGGGAACGCCCGGCCTCAAGTTATACTTCGGGGACATCCACGGCCACTCGAGGATGTCCGACGGCACAGGGACCCCCGAAGACTACTATCGATACGCACGCCGGGTGTCCGGCCTGGACATTGCCGCCCTGACGGACCACGTAGATTACGGGACGCTGCCAATCAAGGGAGAATATTGGGAACGCATCAAGGCCGCGGCCAATGACGCCAACGAGCCCGGCCGGTTTGTCACTTTTCTGGGCTACGAATGGACCAGTTGGACCTACGGCCACCGCAACGTCTATTTCCGAGACAATTCCGGCCCCGTGTTCCGCTCCATTGACCCGGAGAG
>DUZM01000122.1 GCA_013349485.1 Candidatus Hydrogenedentota bacterium
GAGCTACATGGCCGAGGAAAATCCAGGCGGACAGGGCGGCCGAACCGCAAAACTCCTGCGCAGATTGGGCGTGATCGCGGCGATTGTCATGGTGGCTGCAATTGCGGCGCTGCTAATTTACGGCCGGGTTATTGCCCCCATGTTCGCCGAGGACGCGGATCAATCCAGCGCCAACGAGAGGATTCCATCGACAGCCGTGTCGCTCGAGTTCGAGCAGTCGACAACGCACATGATTATGCCCGAGCCGGACATGCCCGCCTCGTATCTCGCCTTCAAGGTAACCTTGGTCTGCGCGAATCCGCGGACGGCCGCATTGATAGAAAAACAACGCCCCCTCTTTAGAAGCACCATTAACAATTGCCATTCCTTCCTGCACCGCGACGACTGCGACGATCGCGCGCTTCAGGAGAGCGTCCAAAAACAGATCCTCCAGAAGGCCAATGAACTGCTCAGGGAGCTCCAAGAAAGACCCGACCCCGAGATCCGTGTCATTCGAGTCGTTCACGAAGATTGGATGGTGTCAGACATATAATGCCCAGCGATTTTCAAGACGCAAAAGATCACCAGTTCGAGGAGATACGCACCGGCGCAGCGGCGCCGTCGCACAAGCTCGACATCGCCGACCTGCAAGCGGTCAGGCTCGTGGTGTCTGCCGAACTTGGACGCTGCAAGATGCTTGTGCGCGACGTTCTGGAACTTAGACGCGGCTCCGTTGTTCCACTCGACAAACTTGCCGGTGAAATGACCGACATATTCGTGAGCGGGCGGCCGTTCGCGCGGGGCGAAGTGATCCCGTTGGGCGACGCGCTCCATGTCCGAATCGGCGAAGTCATCGGCGCAAGCGATAAAGAAGGGGACCCGACCAGTGAAGACTAAGCCACTGTACATCGTCCTCTTGCTCACTGTTGCCGTTCCGACCCAAGCGCAGGACACTCTCTACGATACCGAGACGCCATCGACGGCCGGCGAGTCAACCGATTACGTCGAGCCGGCCGAACTATCCGACCTCGGCGCGTACGAGCCGCAAGACAACCAGGAGAGGGCCGAGCCCGCCCAGCCGCACGGGTGGGATATGATGGGGCGATTGGACAAATTGGAGCGCGAAAGTAATGCGGCGGGCGCCGCTGCGCCCGAGTCCGGCGTGCAAGGAACGTCCCGCGCCGGCACTTACCCGTACTACGCCAAGGCGCTGTACGGCGCCTTTATCACGTTTGCGCTGTTGGCGCTTTTCGTGTACGTCATGCACCGCATTCGGCGCCGCTCGCCGCTCCTCGCGGGTGGCGGCCTGGCCAAGGTCGTGGGCAGGTTTCATCTCAATCCGCGTGCCAGTCTGCATTTCGTCCGGGTGGGCGATCGCGTACTCATACTGGGCATTACCCGCGAGAACATCTCACTGGTCAGCGAAATGGACGCTGCCGCATTCGACGAGGCCCGCGAAGAAACGGAAGACCAAACGCAGCCTGAGAAAAGACCCGTGGATTTTCTGGCCCACCTCAGAGACAATGTACGCTCGATAAACCGTGACGAGACGGACGCAACGGATGTTCAGGATGAACTCGATTCCCTGCGCGGCGAAATCCGCCGTCTCCAACGCAATCTTCGGGATGAGTCGCGTGAAGTGGACTGAAAGAGCCGTTCTCGCCCTAGGGGTCTTCGTACTGTGCGCTGCGGCGGCGCCGGCCCAAATCGATGATAACCCCGAGGGGCTGAACCTGCTCAACACGGTCGAGCAGGCCGTTCAGCCGCAGCGGATCTCCGGCACGCTGGCCGTATTCATCCTCCTGACCGTGCTGTCGCTTGCACCGGCCATACTCGTGATGACCACCTCGTTTACGCGCATTGTCGTCGTGCTGGGATTCCTCCGCCAGGCCATGGCCACCCAACAGTCGCCCCCGGCCCAAGTCATTGTGGGCCTTTCGCTGTTCCTTACCTTTTTCGTCATGGCCCCCACTTATCAGCGGGTGTACGACGAAGCGTATGTGCCTTACAAGAACGGCCAATTCGACGATGAAGAACAACCCCTCATAGCCGCCCGCGACGCCGCTATCAGGCCGATCCGGGAGTTCATGTTCAAGCAGACGCGCGAAAAAGACCTGGCGCGCCTCATCCAGATCAGCCGCAAAGGACGGCCACGGACCCCGGACGACGTCTCGACAGTCACCCTCGTCCCCGCGTTTGTGATAAGCGAACTGCGCAAGGCCTTCATAATCGGTTTTGCTATCTACATCCCTTTCCTGATGATCGACATGGTCGTTGCCAGCACGCTCATGTCTATGGGCATGATGATGCTGCCGCCCGTGTTTGTATCGCTGCCGTTCAAGATCATAATGTTCGTCATGGCCGATGGATGGAACCTGCTGATCGGGGGATTGGTCGAGAGCTTCCAATAGGCGGCGCGCACAGCCGATGGCCTTGCCGGGGTGAGGCCGCGAGCCCGCGCGCGGCTTCGGAATCGGCCCTGCGTATAGACGCGCGGCGCATCTAAACCTAAGGGGAAGAACGTCGTGAAACGTGCGTTAATCGTTTCTCTGATTGTCGCCGCCCTGCTAATACTGATTCCCGTCTTGGCGCCCCTTTTCCCCTCGCAGTTGACTGTCGAGGGCATCGAAGAAGGGATGATTGGGCATGGGTTCACTATTGGCAATGAACAGACCGTCGATCCGCCCGAGGCCGGAGCGATCACGCAAAAGGCCATGACCGTCAACGGGGCGGACGCCTACCTCTATCAATTTGACAGCGAGTTGAAACTCGAAGCGCAACGAAAACTGCTGAAGAGCAGTTTCGGGGATGACTCGGTGGCCCGCAACCAGATGTTCCTCCTTGCCGTGGTCACCTTCAACGACGACCTCAGGCGCCGCGTATGTCGCGCGTTCGAGTCGCTGTAGCGCCGTACCCGGCGGGCGTGCAACCGGTCAATCCCCTGCCTCTCTCGACTTCTCGTAGGCCGCGATGAGTTCCCGCGCGATGTGTTCGGGCACCTCGTCGTAATGAGCAAATCGCAGCGTGTAACTGCCGCGGCCCCCCGTCATGCTGCGCAGATCCGTCGAGTATCGCAGGATTTCCGCTTCCGGAACATGCGCTCGAATGCATTGACGCCCGGGTCCTGCCGCCTCCATGCCCAGAATACGCCCCCGGCGGCTGTTGAGGTCGCCGGTCACGTCCCCCATGAATTCCTCGGGCACCGTCGTCTCAATCTCCATGATCGGCTCGAGCAGGCACGGATTCGCTGCTCTGACCCCTTTCTGGATGGCGAGCGAGGCCGCAATCTTAAAGGCCATCTCCGACGAATCGACGTCGTGATAGGAACCAAAAAACAACTCGACTTTCGTGTCCACCACCGGATACCCGGCGATCACGCCCTTCGCGAGAGCGTCCTGGCACCCTTTATCGACGTGCGGAATGTATTGCCGCGGCACGACCCCACCCACGATGCTGTCGATAAACTCGTAGCCTGCGCCGCGCTCATTCGGCGTGACGCGCAAATGCACGTCCCCGTACTGCCCGTGGCCGCCCGTCTGTTTCTTGTGTTTGCCCTGGACCTCGGCCGAACTGCGAACAGTCTCTTTAAACGCCACCTTCGGGGTCCGCGTCTCCGCCTCGACATGGTATTTCCGGCGCATCCGATCGAGGAGAATATCGAGTTGGAGGTCCCCCATGCCGCGGATTACGTGCTCATTCGTATCTCTGTCGCGATAGTGCGTGAACGTGGGATCCTCCTCTGCAATACGGTTCAACGCCTCGCCGATTTTGTCCTCGTCGGCGCGCGACTTGGGCGAGATGGCCAGTTTTACCATCGAGTCGGGCAACTCGATTTTGGGCAGTTGCATCTTGGTTTGCGGCGTCCCAAGGGTGTCGCCGAAGTGCGTATTCTTCAGCTTGGTCATGGCGGCGAGGTCGCCGGGCCCGGCCATTGCCACCGAGGTCTGCTCTTTGCCGCACATGAAGAAGATCTTGCCGGTTCGTTCCTTCGTGCGGGTGGTCACGTTGTAAAACTCGCCGTCCGAGCGCAATGTGCCGCTCAGTACGCGGAAGAGCGTCAGTTGGCCAACATACGGGTCGACGATGGAACGAAACACCTGCCCCAGAAACGGCCCATCCGGCGACACGGCCACGGCCACCGTTTCCCCCGAATCGTCCGTGGCTACAACCTGCCGCTCCAACGGCGACGGAAACGAGTTCGCAATGACGTCCATCAACTCTTTGATGCCCAGTTCTTTCTCGACGCTTCCGGCAATAATGGGTATAATCTTGCCCGACTGAATGCCTTTCTGAAGGCCTCGATTGAACTCGTCCGCCGTCAACTCGCCGTCCTCGAGGTATTTCTCGAGTAACGCGTCGTCCGACTCCGCTACCACGTCGACCATGCTGCCCTTCAACGCCTCGACTTTGTCGGCGACTTCGGCGTTCTCCCCGGTAAGAATATTGACGACGCCGCCTAAATTCGACGATTTGCCGATGGGAATAACCAACGGAACGCACTGTTGTCCGTAGGTCTTCTGAATCGCCGAAACGACCTCGTCAAAATCCGTGTTGTCCCGATCCAACTTATTCACGAATATGGCCCGGGGCGTGCTGTGGGCATCGGCATACCGGACCGCCATATCCGTACCGACCTGCGGGCCCGTCGTCGCATCCACCACGATGACCACCCCGTCCAACAGCGGTATCGATGCAGCGACCTCGCCCGCAAAGTCCATGTAGCCGGGATGATCCACAATGTGGACCCGCGTGCCGTTCCATTCGAGTTGAACGAGTTTCAGGGCAATGGTCTGCTGCCGTTCGATCTCCTCCTCGAGGTAATCGCCCACCGTGTTGCCATCCTCGATCCGTCCTATCCGCGTCGTCTTGCCCGCCGCGTGAACGATGTGCTCCATCAGCATCGTCTTCCCCGCGCCGCTATGACCCAGAATCCCTACATTTCTCACCTTGCCGGCGTCAATCCGCGCCATCTGATTCCCTCCAACGTATTCCTACCGATAGGCTCACGGCCAGAACCGTAACGCATTGACGGATGAAGGAACAGGCCTGGCCCAAGACACAAAACCGAAGCAAACACGCGCTGTGCGATACCAGAACCGCGAGTATACTACGCGCGTCCGCGCCCGCTCAAGCGGAAATCTGTACAGCAGATCCGCCGCCGGACGCCGCACGGAATCTGCGTGCGGCGTGCCGGCTCAGATTTTGGCCGACCAAAACAGCGCCTTGCGACGCGAAAGGAACAGGAAAACGCCCAATGACGCCATCAGTACGGCATTGCCGTTCGAACCGTTGAGCGGCCCGGCGGTGTTCGAGGCGCCTGTGCCGCCGCACCCGATGACAATGTCGGGCGGGCCCCCGTCGCCTTCGCCCTCTCCCTCGCCTTCACCGCCAGAGATGACGTTTACTGTGCGCGTGAGTTGGGCGCCGTTGCCGGCCGCATCCTGCACGGAATAGACGACGGCGTAGGCGCCGGGCTGCGAGGTGTCCACGGCGTCGACGGTTTCAATGGCGCTCGTCAGGTCTCCGTCCACTTCGTCGTAGGCCGTGGCGCCGGCATCGGCGTAAGTTCCTGCCATGAGGACCGTCGCCGGGTTGTCGCCAAGCAGCGTTATGACGGGTCGGGTATTGTCGACAACGCACGGCAGGCTGGACTGGGCCGCTGACGACGTGTTGCCTGCCGCATCGCTCGCGGTGCCTGCCGCAACGGCTACGCCAAGCGTCCCGTCGCCGGCTACGTTCAGCAAGTTGACTTGCCGTTCGCTGCATCCCGTGCCGGAAACGGCAACGGTTCCAGTGGCCGTGCCCGTCGCATCAAGTGCAACATCGCCCGGCGAAAGCGTAACGGTCTCAGCCCCAAAGTAGGTCACCGTATACACAATTGGGCCCGCCCGCGTTACCGGGATCGACGGGCCGGACAATTCGAGCGCAGGCGGCGTATTGTCCACGGTGCAGAACGCGCTCGGCCCCGCAGCCGCTGCGAGGTTCCCGGCCAAGTCGTGCGCTGTGCCCGCGGCCAGCGAGACGCCGAGCGTTCCGTCGCCCGTAATGTCCGAGACGGTGACAACCCGCGTGATGTCGCCCTTCTCCTGGGCCTTGAATTCGTCGATTGTCACGGCGCCCGTCGCGGTTCCTTCGCCGGCCAACAAGACGTCGTCCTGCGTCAGAGCAACCATGTCGGCGCCTTCGTAGACGACGGTGAAAGACACCGGCCCGGCAGCGGTCAGGCCCACCGACGGCACGCCTACGGATAGGGCCGGAGGGGCATTGTCGGCCGTAACCGGGGCGCTTGGCCCGGCGCCGGGCGCCGGATTGCCCAACTCGTCTTCAGCCGTGGCGCTGGCGATCGTGAGGCTAAGGGCGCCGTCGCCTACGATGTCGGCTAGGGTCACGGTGCGCGTCTGGACTCCGGTCCCGGTTACGGATACTCCGCCTGCGGCCGTTCCCGTGGAATTCAACGTAATGTCGCTTTCCGACAATGAAACGTTGACGGCGTTGGCGTAACTCACCGTGTACACGACAGGACCTGCCCGCGTTACGTCAACGGACGGGGGGTGGATGGCCACGCTCACCATCGCACTGTCCACCAGAAAGGGCGTGCTCGGCCCAGCCGCGAGCGTTTGGTTTCCGGCCTCGTCAATGGCGACGCCCGCCGCCAAAGATATCGCCAAGCTGCCATCGCCGCTGATATCCGAGAGGGTCACTGTACGGGTCTCCGCACCGGCGCCTGCCACGGCGACACTGCCGCTGGCCGTCCCCGTGGCGTGGAGCGCGACATGTTCCGCGGCAAGAACGACCGTGGCGGCGCCGCTGCACGAGACTGTGTACGTGACCGGCCCCGCGGCAGTGACCGTTGCGGACGGCTCGCCGATGCTGATTGCGGGCGGCGTGTTGTCGATGACGGCCATGGCGCTTGGCCCCGCGGCCCCCGCCGAATTCCCCGCAACGTCCTGGGCGGTTCCCGCGGCAACGGATACACCGAGCGTGCCGTCGCCCGCGATGCCCAACACGGTGATCGTGCGCTCGGCAGCGCCGGCGCCGGTAACCTCGATTGTGGATGCCGCTGCGGAACCTGTCGTGCTCAAGGTGACGTCTTCCTCGGCGATCGACACGGAATCGGCGCCGACGTACGACACGGCAAAGGAGATGGGACCTGTAGCGGCGAACGGGGCCGATGGTTCGCCGAGCGTGATCGTGGGCGCCGTGTTGTCCACCGCACACGTGCCGCTTGGCCCCGCAGGCCCCGCCAGATTCCCGGCCGCATCCTGGGCCGTCGCGGCTGCCACCGTAATGCCAAGCGTACCGTCGCCGGATATACTCGATAGCGTCACGAACCGCTGCTCGGGCCCTGTGCCTGAAACGGTCGCGTCTCCCACGGCGGCCGACCCGGTGGCGCTCACCGCAACGTCTTGGTTTGAAAGGGACACCGAGTTTGCATTCCCGTACCACACGGTGTACGTGACGGGTCCGCTGGTCGTAAGCATCGTCGAGGGACCGTCGAGCGTGATCCCAGGCGGGGTCACGTCATATTCGACGGTGGCGTCGGTGCTTGTGGACGCTTGATTGTACACACCCGAACCGTTCTGGGCGACGCCTGTTGGGATAACGGGAACAACCGTTCCGTCGCCGGCCAGTTCCGCCACAGAAATGGTGTAATTCGCGCCGCCCCCTTGAACCGAGCCCGATATAGCCGCCGCTGTTCCGGCCCAGGCTACGTCGCGCCACTCGAATCCCGTGACACTTTCGTTGAAAACCACTGCGAACTGAATGGGCATCGTGTTTGTGGGATCGGGCTGGCCGGTTGCCTGATTGACCGTGACGGTAACCGCCGCAATCGACGCCAGCGCGAAGTCCACTGTCGTTGTCTCGCCACTGAGCACATCCGCCTGTTTTGTTTGGCTCACATAGTCTCCGGCGGAAGCGCGCACACGGTACGTGTCCACGGGAAGCGCCGGAAAGACGTAAGCCCCGGACGCATCCGTGTGTGTCGAAAGATCGCCGTAGTCTGTAAGTGCCACAAGAGCGCCCTCGATCGCATCCGCCGTATCTGCGTCTGTGACGACGCCGACGAGCGTTCCTGGAAGAACGCCCGATTTCGTGACCGTGGTCTGGGCCACTTCCGATACATTGCCCACCCAGTCCTGGGCATATACATCGACTTGATACTCGCCGGCCTCCGTGAACTCCTCGTATGTACCTTCATACGCATCGGTTTCTCCTTGGACAAGGTCCACCGACGGGAGTTCTTCCACAGGGTCCTCCGTGCCCGCCTTGGCGGCAACAGGGGCAGTAATGATCGCCCAAACCCGGGAGATGACGGTTCGATCGTCGGCAACGTTGTCCGCGCTCAGTGACGCCGAGGTCTCGTCCGCATCGAGCGTCTGTGGCGGCGACACCGAGCCGATGGTGGGGCGTTCGTCATAGACCGCGTTCCCGAACCCGATATACGTGTTGTCGGCCAACGTTCCGTCGCCGCTCTTGGGGTCGTATACGCCGTCGGCGTTGTCGTCCAGTTGCGGGTTCTGATATCCTGCGACGTCGCTCAGATCCTTCCGCGCGGAATTGAACGAATCGAGCACGCTATGCCCATTGAATACGTTGGCCCAGAAGTAATTCGAGAAGGAAATGGTGCCGCGGGTAACAAAGTACGCTTTCTCTGCGGCGGCCGTGCTTGCGATCACGATGCGCTGTGAGCGGCCCGACGGGACAAGGAACGGCAGGAAGCTGCCCGACGCATTCGCATCGTATACGACCGTGACAAGCGGCACGGTCCGCTGTGTTTCATCGAGCCATACCCCGAGATCTCTCGAGGTCAATACCTCGGTTTCGCCGAGCACATAGAAACCGTCGCCGCCGTGGCCCACGAGGTACAAGACGAGGTGGTCGGCGTCCGCTGCCCAGACACTTATGGCGTTATGCACGTTGCTATTGGTCGGTTCGCCTGCGACATCGTCTGCAAGTCCGTTGCCGTCTAGGTCGAGTTTCGCGTTCCAACTGAAGTACCGCACAGTGTCCTTGCTGAAGCCCTGATTGGCAAGGCTTTGGTACGCAAGATTGGTGCACAACTGCGTTACGGGCCACAGCGTGTTGCTTGCGTACGGCCCGCCGCCCGCGACAATGATCGCCTTGAGGATTTCAGGCGCCCCGAATTCCTCTCGGAATGCCTCGACCCGGTGGTTGGCGCCGTCCACCACGTAGATGCGCCCGTCTGCGCCTGCGGCGACGGCGCAGGGACGGTTCATCTGGCCGGGTCGATTCCCCAGTTGACCGCCCCAGCCGCCCAAATACGTTCCCGACGAATCGAATTTCTGAATGCGATGGTTGTCCCTGTCC
>DUZM01000216.1 GCA_013349485.1 Candidatus Hydrogenedentota bacterium
CGGATATCGCGCCTAATTGGTATGAAACGGCCTTCGACGCGATGTATCCGCTCGTTTACGCCCACCGAACTGTAGCAGGCGCCAAACCGGAAGTCGGATTTGCCGTCAAACAACTCGAAATCAAGTCCGGGCAGGCCGTGCTCGATCTATGCTGCGGAAACGGCCGACACTTGGTTCACCTGCTCAAGTGCACGCCGCGCGTCGTCGGCCTCGACTACTCGAGACACATGCTTAACTTCGCGAAATCCCTTGTCAAGAACGCCGTGCGCTTGGTGCGGGCCGATATGCGCAACATACCCTTCACAGGGGCATTTGACGCGGTGACCAACTTTTTCACGAGCTTCGGATACTTCTTCACTGCCGACGAGAACCTAGAGGTCGCCCGAGGCGTTGCGCGCGCCTTGAAGCCGTCAGGCCGATTCTTCATTGACTATGTCAACCGGGCCAATATCGAGCAAACGCTCGTCCCCCAATCTGTGACGGACCATGACAGCTATCAGGTCCGTGAAACCCGCTGGATCGATGAACAGACGGCCCGCTTGAACAAGTTCACCGAGGTCTACCGGGAGGGCCGCCGCGTCGGCGAAGCCACCGAGTCGGTGCGCCTGTACACGCCCGACGAGTTCTCGGGCCTCCTCGTAGCGGCGGGCTTGCGCGTCGAGCAGTTCTTCGGAGACTACTCGGGGGCACCCCTCGGGGACTCGACGCCCCGGATGATCGCCATCGGGCAGAAGGCATAGGTATGCGCGATTTCCTTACAGAATATGCGGCCGGGGCGCCCGATTTGGCCGCGTGCTTCGCCAGAACCCCGACGGACCTGTTCAAGGAAGCGCCCACCATCAGCGCCTGGGACCGCGAGCTTACGAAAGCCGTTGCCCGATATCAAAGCCGGTTTGGAAAAGAAAGGAACTTTGACGGCGCCGAAACCGTCGTCGCCACCGGTCAACAGCCCGGACTGCTTACAGGCCCCCTATACACCATCTACAAGGCCGTTACCGCGATTCGGCTGGCCGCGCGGCTCGAAGAACGTTTCAAGACTCGCTGCGTGCCGATCTTCTGGCTTGCCTCCGACGACCATGACTTCGAGGAGGCCCGAATAACGCACGTACTCACGAAACGGCACGAACCCTTGCCATTACGGTATGAGCCACAAGGCGAGGTGTCCGGGCGCCCCTTGCATCGGGTGCCTGCCGAGGAGTCGCTCCACGACGTGATCCGGCGCGCCGCCACGGAAACGCCGGGCGCGGAGTTCCGGAGCGACGTCGAAACCTTCCTCCACGACTCGCTCGACGCCGCCGATTCGTTTGCGGATTGGACGGGCCGGCTGCTCGCGCGCCTTTTCAAGGACACTCCCCTTGTGGTTTTTGCACCTCATCTGCCGGAGGCGCGCCAGGTTGCTGCAGAGGTCTTCGAGCAGGAGATCGCGTGTCCGCTGGCCAGCACGCGCCTCCTCAATGAAGCCGGCCGGCGCCTCGAGTCCCTCGGGTTCCCGCCACAGATCGCCAAGACCGAAACGCAATGTAACTTCTTCATCGAGGTCGAGGGCCGACGCCGAAAGGTGTTCTTCGAGAATGAGCGGTATCGGGCGCCGGAAGAAAACCTCGATCTGTCTATGGACGACATGTTTCACCTACTGCGCGAGGCGCCTGAACGATTCAGTCCCAACGTCGCCCTCCGCTGTATCGTTCAGCAGCATCTCTTCCCTATTGCCGCCTATGTGGCCGGGCCGAGCGAGATCGCCTACTGGGCGCAACTGCGGCCCCTGTTCGACCATTTCGGCCAACCGATGCCCATCGTGTATCCCCGGGCCCGCTGCACTTTATTCACGACAAAGACCCGTCAGCTCATGAGCAAACTCGGACTCGCCCTCGATGACTTCGCCGGGGCCGACGAGACGTTGATCGAGCGCGCATTGCGCGCCATGACACGTCCCAGCGGGGCCAAAGCAATCCGACGCCGGCGGCGGGCCGTTCACAACGCGCTTGCGGGACTAAGCGAAGACCTATCGCAGCACGACCCGACGGCGGCCGCCATGGCGGGCAACCTCGACAAACACGTCGCCGAGCAGTTGGACCGATTGGAGCGAACCATGTTGCGAAGCGATAAGGCCCGGCTCGACGCCGCCCGCAAACAGGTCGCGCGTCTTCGCAACACGCTATGCCCATGGAGAAAGCCCCAGGAACGCGTGTATACTATAGTTTCGTTCTTGTTCGAGCACGGATGGGGGCTCATCCAACGGCTGATCGCAGAACTGGACATTGAATCTTCTAGTATGAACGAGGTCGAACTGTGAGCGTGGACGTCGTGGCCGTCGGGGCGCATCCCGACGACGTCGAGCTGGGCATCGGCGGGCTCGTCTGCAAACTTGCGCAGCGAGGCCGCCGCGTCGGTATCCTCGATCTGTCTCGGGGCGAGATGAGCACGCGCGGCTCGGTCGACGAGCGCGTCGAGGAGGCCGCCGAAGCGGCCCGTATACTGGGCGTAACGCGCCGCGACAACGCCGAACTGCCGGACGGCACCCTCGCCAACACGGACGACCAGCGGCGCCGCGTAATCCAATGGATTCGCACGCTCCGGCCTCAGATGCTGCTCGTGCCCATGGAGGGCGATCGGCATCCGGACCACGGCGCCGCGTACCATCTGGTGCGCGACGCGAACTACTTCTCCGGGTTGGTGCAAATTGACACGGGTCAGCGGCCGCACCGAACGCCCTGGGTATACTATTACCACCCCTACTACGACGGCGCGACGTCGCCGCAAATCTTAATCGACGTCTCCGAACAATTCGAAACCAAGCTGGCGGCACTCAAAGCGCATAAATCACAGTTCTACAACCCGGAGTATCCCGGCGAGGCGACCTTAATCTCGTCCGAGGCGTTTTGGGACTCGATCCGGGTGCGGGCCGCGTATTGGGGCACCCGCATCCACGCGGCGTATGGCGAACCGCTTCATGCGGAGGGGCCGATAGGGCTCGAGTTCCCGCCCGGACTGGAGCCACGGCCATGAAAATAGGGATTACGTGCCATCCGACAGCCGGCGGCAGCGGCATCGTGGCGACCGAACTCGGCATCGCCCTGGCGGAGAAGGGCCACACCATCCACTTCGTGACCACAGAACATCCGTTCCGGCTGCCCGACTGCCGAGAGAATATCTTCTGCCACTGTGTAGATCTGATCTCGTACCCGCTGTTCCGCTACCCGCTCTGCGCCTTTGCGTTGGCCAACCGCATCTGTCAAGTCGCCGAAGAACATGCCATTCAACTCTGGCACGCCCACTACGCCACGCCCCACGCCACCTGCGCCATCATGGCCCGAGAGATGCTGCCCCCCGAGAAACGGTTCAAGATTGTGACCACGCTCCACGGAACGGATATTACGTTGGTGGGAACCGACCCCTCCTTCTTTCGAATCACCAAATTCGCCATGGAAAACAGCGACGCCGTGACCGCCGTCTCGAAATGGCTGACCCGAGAAACCGAGCGCGAGTTCGACCTCACATCCCCGGTGCGCACCATATACAACTTTGTAAACGAGGACCTACTCGCGCACGCCAGGGCCGACCGCGCGGCCCTCGCCCCCAAAAACGAAAAGATCGTCATGCACATATCCAACTTCCGACCCGTGAAACGGGTCACGGACATCGTACGCGCGTTCGCCAAAATCGCCGATCAAGTGCCGGCCCGCTTAGTTATGGTAGGGGAAGGTCCGGAGCGCCTCTCGGCGGCAGCCGTCGTCAAACAACTAGGCCTGTCGGACAAGGTCACGTTTCTTGGCAACTATCGCGCCATCGAGAACATCCTGCCCGCCGCAGACCTCTTACTCCAACCAAGCGAACACGAGAGTTTCGGGATGGTCCCCCTCGAGGCCATGGCCTGCCGCGTACCCGTCATCGCCACGGCGAGCGGCGGCATCATCGAAGTCGTCGAACACGGCGTGACCGGCTACCTGTGCGAGGTCGGCGACACCGATTGCATGGCCGCCTGGGCCATCGAACTCCTCACCGACGCCGAACGCGCCCGCCAAATGGGCGAGCAAGGCCGCGAACGCGCGCTCCGACTGTTCCCAAAAGACAAAATCGTCGCGCAATACGAAGCGCTCTATTCCGAACTCGTCGGATAGCCCCGCTTACAATCTCCTTTCCTGTGCCGTCTAATAAGTAGAAACACATTCATTGGTCTGTGTCATCAGCAAACCGTGGTATGATCGTCTTTGCGAGGAGTCTTCGACGAAGCAATCTCCTTCAAAACGTACCGAGCCGTTCTAGGTAATGAACGAGATTGCCACGTCACGGGTGGCCCAGACAACTTGTTGTCTGGGTGCCGAAGGCACAAGAGGCGCAGCGCCCTACAATCTGCGGATGAATATCTTCATCTCATCTGGGCGGGTGCGGGTGCGTCGCCTTGTAACTACGCGTGCTCGAGTAAGGAAACCGCGTCATGAGAACTCCAGACGGCGCGCTGCTCAAGAGATGGGTCGAGAGGCGGGACGCGGAAGCGTTCGACGAACTGGTCGGCCGGTACGCCGACATGGTGTTTGCGACGTCCCGCCGCATTCTCGGCAACCCAGCCGATGCCGAGGAAGTCGCCCAGGAATGTTTCCTAAAACTTGCCGAAGGCGGCGCCACCGTACACACCTCGCTTGCCGGCTGGTTGCACAAAGTCGCCACACGCCGCGCGATTGACCGCGGACGCGCGGACGCGCGGCGAAAGAATCGAGAACGGCGTTTCGTCGCCGAAACCCTTACTCGAGACGAAGCGCCCTGGGAAGACGTAAAGGGTTATATCGACGAAGCCATCGCGGCATTGCCCGATGCGCTTCGTGAGCCGGTAGTCAAACACTTCCTCGAACGGCAAACCCACGAGGCCATCGCGGCGACGCTCGGGGTATCCCGTGCGGCCGTCACCCAGCGCATCCACAAAGGCATAGAGCAAATCCGCAAGAACCTAAGAAAACGCGGCATTCCTGTCGCGGCAAACGCACTGGCAGCGCTATTGACGGCCAACACCGCCGAAGCTGCCCCCGCGACACTCGCCAGCGCCCTGGGCAGAATCGCTGTCGCGGGACTTAGAATGTCGGCAACCACCAGTGCGAGCCCAGCAACCGCACTGAGCACGGCAAAAGCGGTTGCTGTCGGAGGAATAACCATCATGTTAAAAAAGGCACTGGCCCTACTGGGTGTAGCCGCGCTTGGCGTCGGATTGTTCTACACCTGGAATTCAAAAAAACAAGAAACCGTGTCCTCCGCACCGCAGGCACGACCCTCCGATTCCGTGAGCGCAGCGCGCGAGTCGGAGCAAGGAAGAGACGGCCAAGCCGCAGTGAGGCGTGGCGAAGAGGCCGACATCGAGCCGGCAGATGTAGACGTGATCGACTTGGCGCCGTTCTTCAAGCGCGCTATAGATGACGTCTTTCGTGAGTCCGCAGGCGCCTTGCGTGGCCGCGATGGCGCGCTGGAACCGTATACATCCGCCGATATACCCCCAGACAATGGAGCCCACTATTTCCTTCTGGCGGCGGAGTTGGCTCGGGACATTGACATTGGATCGGTTAACGCTGTGCTTGACGAAAGCCGCCCCGAGCGTTGGTGGGAAGATCCCGGATTGCTGTCCACCATCGAGCAGCTTCAGGAGGCCTTCGGGGCCATCCGGAAAGGTCTCGAAGTGGGCAACGCCGAAATGCCGTTGCCGCAGGGGTTTGAGCAGCCGATGCCGCACCTTGTCACGTTTCGAAACCTGGCTAAGGCCATGGCAGTCGAGGCAGAAATGTATGCCGCGACGGGTGACTACCCAGCGGCCTTTGACAACTGCGTTTCGCTGCTCGGATTCGCGAATGAGTCCGCGCGCGGCGGTGTTCTCATGAGCGGCATGGTCGGAGTGTCTATGAAAGGGATCGCAACCCGCGCGCTTCGAGATATCCTCGGCGGCGCAATGGCCGAGGACTACCGGTTCTTGTCCGAGGAGTTAGCGTTGCTCGAGTCACAAGCGTATCCGATGCAGGAAGCGATGTACAACGAGGCGGAAGTCTTCTTCACCGGGTGGCTTGAAACTCAGCAGGATCTGGCCTCGGCTCTCGCAACCGTGGGGGACTGGTCGGAGGAAGCAATAGCGGCAGTTAACAGTATGACGGATGCAGAGCTAGAAGCAGCGCTTGAACAAGTGGGTCAAGACTACTACCAAGGCGTTGTCGATTACCTCGCGTTGCCTTACCATCAAGCCGTTGAGCTCGACATCAGTGACATTGCCGGCCAAAGTGCCCTCGCTGAGCTGCTGTTCCCTTCGGTGAATGCGTTGTCCCGCGCGGAGGCGCAATCAAATGCGTACCTGCGCGGCACCAGGCTTGTCGTCGCTATCGACTGGCACGCGGCGGAACGCGGGGCGTACCCTGAGTCACTCGATGCCCTCGCGCCAGACTATGTCGCGTCGTTACCGGAGGACCCGTTCACCGGCGGGTCGTTCCACTACGCTCCATCCGAGGCGGGCTATCTGCTCTACAGCGCGGGCGCCGACATGCAATACAACGGCGGCGCCAACGACAACTGGCGAGAAGACGGCGGCGACATGATCATCCACACCGAGTAGTGGCGAGCGAAGCCTCTGTTGCGAGATGAATTCACTTGCGTCCACCAACAACAGAACCCCTGGTAAAGGGGTGACGGGGTCGCCGAGTTGAACGACTGTTCCCACTGCCGCCTGGGTTTTCCCGGATCTACTCGTTCTGCTCTGCCAGCGGGTACTATTCCCGCATAAGGATGATTCGTTGTCTCGGGATGTTCGCGCGGATTTCCTGGCTTGCCTTGAAGTCGGCGTAGGCATCTGCGGGGGCCTCGAGTGTGTTCCGCTCGAAGCGATCTTCGAAAAGCAGGGCGCTGTCCTTCTCCCTTAGGCTGGCGGCGTACCGAACCGTTGGGGACCTGAAATCGACATCCTGTGGCAACGCATACACGCGGAAACCGTCTGGCAGACGAATGGTCCCGCTGGCCGTATTGCATGCAAGGTATTCCCAATGAAGGTTGTGTTGTCGGGACGGCCGCCCCACGTCCCGGGCGGTGTAGAAGAGCCCGGGCAATGTGAAAAGCATCAGCTCGTCGCCGGCCGTCACCGCATACTCGGGAATACGGCACTCGAGCGTGACCTCGGGCGCTTGCGTCAAGTCCGCCAAATCGGTGGTCTCGTACTCCCCAAGTACCGCCGATGGATGAACGTATGCAGCAAGCTGTTCGAGATAGCTCCGCAGCCGCTGGGCGTCATAGTCCTTCATCCCTCGCAGCCACGTTCCCGCGTTTCCTTGTCCGCTGAACGTCATCCTCAGCTCGAGCGCACCGTCCGCGGCCAGCGTCGCTTCAAAGGCTGTTCGGTCACCCTCGTCTTCGGGTGCAGCCGTGTTCGTTGTGCGTAGTGGGTCCGCTTCGATGCCGGCGATCAACGCTGGGGCCCCTTGCATGGCGCCCGGCAACGTGTCAAACGGCAGCACGTCGCTTGCCGCTGAGGTGAAGTGCGGCGGTTTTTCGACAAACACGGCGCTGCGGTTGAAAGCCCTAAGCGATGGCAAGTCGTTACACAGCGGCCCTTGGTCGCGATCGCGCACAAGCGCGAAACGGCACGAAATACGCGCAGCTTCGAGCATCTTGAAGTACAGGAAGTTCTTGTCGAGTTCATTCGCCATGGCACGCTCGAGGGTCTCGCCCGGCGGATGCGGCACGATGCCGTAATGGCGATGTGGCACAGCCACGGCGCGCACCCGGCGCGCTACAAAACTGTGGATCCCCTGCTCGGATCCCAGCTCTCGGGCTTTGACGGCGAGTTCCTCGGGCAGGGGCTCAAGCGCATCGAGGGCCTTCGCGTACGCTTCGGACAACGCCGGCCACGAGGCCGTCTCGCCCAGGGCAAGCGTCGGGACAAAGGACTGCTTGGGGGGCATGAAGGGCTCGGGCACAATACCCCGCTGCGGTTGCGTCAGTCCCCACTGTAGATGCACGAGCCCGTCGTGCACCGTCCGCGCAGCCGCCACTGCACCGCGATCCTCAAGGTGCGCCGAGCCCTCGCGTTCCCGGTTTTCCGGCACAACAACAACGACTTCGCTCCGCAGGATCGGTTGGTCATCGCGCAAAGCAAGTTCCACGTAGAAGGGCTCAAGCGGCCCGCCACGCCCGCGTTCGACCGTATACTGCACATCGAGCACGCTACCGGGCCGCGGCTCTTTGCATGCGAATCGGTACCGTGCGAGCCGTCGGTACATGGGAAGTCGCGCGTAAATCGACTCGTTTTTCAGGGCAGCGTCGTCCAGATGCAGGACGCGGCCGTCCGGCGTGACCGTGAGCGCGAAATCAATCTTAGGGGTGTCCGTATCCTCAAAGTACCACACGCTTTTGCTGGCCGTGTCTTCGCCGCGTTGGCGTAGCACCTTCTCGATGGTGCGCACGGTCTCTAGGACCACGCCCGGCGTCGATAGATCAAATGTGTGCCGGCGGAACAGCGTAACAGACCCCGCTGCCGGCAAGTCCTCCGGGGATGGCTGACTGTCGAGCGCCGCCTTCAGAGCGAGATCGGTGATCTCATCAACCGTGGCCACGTCGTCGAACTGCCGCTCGCGCTGAAGCTGGACCTTGATGACGTCCGACGTGGCCAGCTCTTGGACCTCGGCCATGGACTCGAACATCACCTTATTGCCGCGAATCTCGATAAGACGCCCCGACTGCTGTTCGCCGTCCCGCCGATAGAGCGTATCAGACCACGAGCATAGACAAATGGTCGAGAGTACCGTTACGATAGTGTTTCGTATGTGCTTGTTCATGAATCTAGACTAGTTCCTCCACGCCACGCGTGTTTCGAGTGCGCCGCAATCCTATCCGCTTTCGTTGTGGCTGCGCTGCCTTCATCCGATCATACGCGGGGCCGGTTGAAAGAGCCGACGTCCCGCCCTGTCATTTCCGCTCCCTCATGTCATTCGTATACTGACGGAGGGATTCCTGCTTTCGCAGGAATGACAGAAAGGAAACGAATCGGCACGAAATCCGCTGGTCTTCGCCGGAAGGCGATACGCTGCCGCGTGACAGCCCATTCGTCACACGCCTCCGCATCTTCTATCATTCCCGTCCCCTCGTGTCATTCGCGTCCCCCTATGTCATTCCCGCGAAAGGGCCTGTCGATTTAATTTAACTCACAGATAGATTGATATTTATGTCTCTCTATGATATGCTGGCGTCGAGCGGTTGGGACGAACGGGAGATTTCCATGGAAACACAGCCCATACGTTTTGCC
>DUZM01000157.1 GCA_013349485.1 Candidatus Hydrogenedentota bacterium
CTTGTGCCTTCGGCCGCACACAGCATAGCCATCATTTGCGCCTGCAGATCCGTCGGAAAACCAGGAAAAACCTGTGTCGTGATATCGACGCCTGCGAGACGGTTTTCCGCGGCGGCCCGAATACGCGATCCGTGGACCTCGATGTCGGCGCCGGCGTCCCGTAGCTTGCCCAGTACCGTGGGCAGATGGTCGGGGTGGCCGTTCAGCACCGTCACATCGCCGCGCGTTGCCACGGCCGCTATCAGGAACGTGCCCGTCTCGATCCGGTCGGCAATCACCGTGTGCTCGGCGCCGCCGAGGGCGTCTATGCCCGCAATCGCGATCAGATCCGTGCCCGCGCCCGAGATCTGTGCGCCCATGGCATTGAGAAACCGGGCCAAATCCACGATCTCTGGTTCCCGGGCGACATTGCTCAGGCGCGTGACGCCTTTGGCGCGGCAGGCCGCCATCATCAAGTTCTCTGTCGCGCCTACGCTCGGGAAATCCAACGCGACGTCGGCGCCCTTCACCTTTCCTTCGGCCACCACATATCCATCTTCTATGCGTATTCTTGCGCCGAGGGCCTCGAGTCCTTTCAGGTGGATGTCGACGGGCCGTGTACCAATCGCGCACCCGCCCGGCAGCGAGACGCGGGCCTTCCCGTAACGCCCCAGGAGAGGTCCCAGGACGAAAAACGATGCGCGCATCTTCCGCACAAGGTCGTACGGGGCCAAATGGGATTCGACCGTGGACGCGTCGAGCGTCATATACCGTCCGGTGAACTCGATGGTCATGCCCATGCCCGACAAGATCTTGTCCATACTGAACACATCGTGTAAGCACGGGATGTTGTGCAGCGTGCAGGGTTCTTCAGCGAGAATGGAGGCCGCCATAAGCGGCAGGGCCGCGTTTTTCGCGCCGCGTACTTGGACGCTGCCCCGGAGCGGTTTGCCGCCCCGTACAAAAATCTTGTCCATAGACCCTTTCCCGCCGCATACAAGAAAAGCAAAAGCCCAAAGCGCGGTCGCTTTGGGCCGAAATGTGTGCCTTGCCGGACCTATTCTGCGTCGTCTTCCGCCGTCGTGTCCGCTGAATCGGCTGCGCCCGCTTCCTCGCCAGAACCCGTAGTCTCGACGGCGACATCCGCGTCTTCGACTGACGCGTCCTCGGATAACGGCCCTTCGCCAGGCGTCCCCACAGATGGGCTTTCGCCGGCGTCATCTAATTGCGTGCCGGGCACGTTCTCGGGCGCAGATCCTTCCTCGACGCCGTCGACGGGTTCTTCATCAAGTGCGCTGAGGAGGGACCCACTCCGTCCTGCCGCGTCTACCTTGCCGGGCGCTGCGCCTTTCCCCACGCTGCCTGCAATGATCGACATGACCAGCGCGAGCGAGAGAAAGAGCCCGGCCATGATATAAGTGAGGCGCACCGGCAAACTCTTGCTCATCCGCGGGCCGAACACGGTGTCAGAACCCGGGCCGACGCCGAATGCGCCTGCAAACCCGGTGCCCTTGCCTTTCTGGAGCAGCACAATGACGATCAGGCCGAGGCAACACACGGCGTAAACGATTAGCATGAACCACCATAAGAACGTCATCATATCGAAATTGCTCCTGACAGATCCGGGTTGCCCGACGCTACAGCGCCCCTCGGACGATTGCGGCGAAACTGTCGGCTTTCAGGGAGGCGCCCCCTACGAGGGCGCCGTCCACATTGGGTTTCGCCATAAGTTCCGCGGCGTTTTCCGGTTTTACACTGCCGCCATACTGAATACGCAGTTGCTCGGAAATAGTCCCGCCAAACTGGTCCTTGACCACGTTCCGCACAAAGATGTGCGCCTCTTCCGCCTGATCCGGCGTGGCCGTCACTCCGGTTCCGATGGCCCAGACCGGTTCATAGGCGATAGCTACGCGCTCGAAATCCGCCTCGGCCAGTCCCCGCAGACCTTCGGTGACGTGCCGCGTCAATATCTCGTTCATCTTGCCGCTCTTGCGTTCCTCGAGGGTTTCGCCGATGCAAAACATCACTCTTAACCCTGCGGCGAGCGCAAACTTGAGTTTCTCGTTCAGGAAACCGTTAACCTCTTTGAAATACTGCCGGCGTTCGCTGTGGCCGATAATGGTCCACGTGCACCCTACGTCCATAAGCATCTGCGGCGAAATCGCGCCCGTGTATGCCCCGTTTTCCTTGACGTAGGCGTCTTGTCCGCCCAACGCGATATTCGAGTTTCCGAGCGCTTGGCTTACGGCATGGAGCGCCGTATACGTCGGACAGACCACGATGTCAACCGCGTCTACGTCCGCGACTAGGGGCTTCAGGGCCTCGATCATCTCGATGGCCTCGCCCACCAGCAGATTCATCTTCCAGTTTCCAGCGACGAGCGGCTTTCTCACAGCGATGTCCTTCCTCCGAATCCCTTGGAAGACAACGTATTCCGACAGGAATACTGCATCTTCAGAACAGCGTGCGACCTTAGCACAATCGGGCATCTCGCCGCAACTTGACGCCCATTGGTCGCGAAAGAAAACGCTCGCCGCCCCTCGCCAGAAGTATGTATAATAATTGCGGCTGGGTTGTCCTGAATGCGGCAATCTGAAGCACTGCAGCCACCGCGGCGTGGGAGGAGTGACAATGAAGACGCGCACAAAACACATCCTTGTTGCAGCAATTGTCGTGGTACCATCGATCGCTGCACTGACGGCATACGGGCTCTGGTGGCGGGCGACGCACTATGTCGTCGAGAGAAAAGAGTACCATGATGCGCCGGAGCAGCACGCAGTCGAGTTGACGGACGACGGCATCGAGGATAAGACACCCACCTTTGATGAATCGCTGGTCGATTCCCGCCCGCTCGGCGACTGGGAGGTGAACGCGAGCGCGGCCGTTATCCGGCTCGACTGTCCCAACATCAAACCCGATGTCGAGGAGGGGATGCTTACGCTACACCCGTCGTACGCCGATGCCATGCGCGCGCCACAAACGCTCGTCTACGCCGTGCTCCCGAGCGCGAACCTCGTGGACGGCGCGGCCAAACAGTTCGACGACGGCCTGTACGCGGCCCTCGATTTGGCGTGTTACCGAGGGGAGCTCGGCCTCGCGCCGCCGCCCCGCGAGGTTATCCGAGCCCTTTTTGACGCCTTACCAACAGGGAGTCCGGCGCGGCCGTTCCTGGCGGCGGCCCTCGAACTCGGCGACACGCACGTACCACTCGAACGCAATGAAGAAGAGGCAAAGGGCCGTTTTCTGCGCGCATTCGCCGAGGACAAGGAAAGAAGCAAACCGATCTCGTTTTACAATTGGACCCCGGAACTCCAACAGGTCTGGCGCTTCTACCGCTTTCTTCGGCACGAATTCGACGCGCCGTCCCGAATGCAGATAGTCAAAGACATTGCAGCCGTGCTGGGCGACCGCCCGGAGTTGCTGAATCAGTACCGGGCGATTAACGGTTTCTACGGCCGGTTGACCAATCCCCTCATCTGTTTGCCTGCGGACGCCTTGATCGACACGACCGCGCCGCTGAGCAAGCTAGCGGCAGAATGGGGCGCTCGATGGGCAACCGTGGCCGTGTTTCCGCCGTCCACGAGCCGCGAGACAGAACTGTTTGCGGCCTTGTTCGAGTTTGGCGTCCCGGACGGCGCAAACCTGATGGCCGAGTTCATTCGGAGGGTGCGTTCCGGCGAAATCGACCTCGCGCCTGACGCGGACGACGGCTGGTACCAGTATCAGGCGTACGCGCTCGAGGCCATGCTCATGCCCGCCAAAGCCCAAGAGAAAGACAAGCTTCTCCTCACAGCCAAGTACAAGAAGCGGTTGCTCGAAGCCTTCAAAGCGCTGATCACCAAACGGCGAGAAACCCATGCGCGCCAGTTGGCAGTCGCATTAAGTGAGCGACCAATGATTTCGGCTAAGCAGGTCCAGCCCCGGCTACGCATCGAGCCGTGCGCAACGTTTTACTTGCACACCGCACGCGCGTATGCGTTCCTAGAGGATTTTCTCGAGGTAACCGTCGGTAGGGAACGCATCGAAGGCCTGCATGGTTTGCGAAAGGACGGAGTGCGCGAGCCGAATCTGGCCGAAGAACTCGACCTCGTGCGCCGGCGATTCTACGGATTGTACCTCGTGACGTGCGAGGACATCGGCATGCGGCCGGCGTTCCTCGAGGACGAACCCGTCGATCCCGAGGCGGCGAAAGCCACCGCCTTAGCCTGGCTCGACGGCCTCGGGAACGACGCCGACCTTGCGTGCGACACCCGGGTGGCGGTGCCGATCTTCGTCGACCTCAATCGTCCCGACAGCAAAACGCGCATGTGGGCTTCTTTGGGCGTGCGGTTGGCGCACCTCGAGGCGTCCTACGCTCGGCCGCCGAAAGTAAGACCTCGGGACGAGGCCGGGTCGTGGCAGGACGTCGAGCCATATCAACTTGGCGAGAGTCGATACGTCATTCCCGTGGACGAGTTTGCGGAATTCGAGATCGCCGGGTCGAACGCGCTCACGCGCGAGGAACTCCGGACCCTCTGCGACCAGCACGATACGAAAGCAGCAATCCTCGAGGCACTCGATAAGCGGTTCAACTGAGCGGGGCCGTGGCGCGCCCAAATGCGTTTTCGGATCACGCCGCCAAGAGTCGCTCCTCACCGTCATTGCGAGGAGTCTTCGACGAAGCAATCGCTTTCCGCCAAAAGCGTCGAGTTGACTGTGGAAAGTGATTGCCACGTCGCTCGAAGACTCGCTCCTCGCAATGACCGCAAGGGCGCCCAGACTTCTGCCGGCATGATCATTTCGGAAACAGCGTCCTCGGACATTCGGCACAAGACATTTTTCTGGTAGTTGTTACGCCCTCTTTCTCTTGGGCTTCTTCGACTTCGCAGCTTTCTTGACAACCTTGCGCGGCGACTCGATGGCCGCTTGGGCCGCGGCGAATCGGGCGATGGGTACGCGGAACGGGCTGCAGCTCACGTAGTTCATGCCCACGCGGTGGCAGAACTTCACGGATTCGGGTTCGCCACCGTGTTCGCCGCAGATACCGACCTTGAGCGTCGGCCGCGTGCTGCGCCCTTTGTGCACGCCCACGGCGACCAATTGGCCGACGCCTTCCTGATCGAGCACCTGGAACGGATCCACCGGGAGGATGTCCTCCTTGAGGTAATAAGGGAGGAATCCGCCTACATCGTCCCGCGAGTAGCCGAATGCCATTTGCGTAAGGTCGTTCGTGCCGAAACTGAAGAACTCGGCCACCTCCGCGATTTGGTCTGCCGTCAACGCGGCGCGCGGGACCTCGATCATGGTCCCGACAAGATACTTGAGCTTCACTCTGTACTCTTTCTGAACTTGGCCTGCGACGCCCCGGATCAGCGCCGCCTGATTGGCCAACTCGTTTTTCGTGCCCACCAACGGCACCATGATCTCGGGCAGCACCTTGATCTTCTTCTTTGCCAGTTCGGCGGCGGCCTCGAGTATGGCCCGGGCCTGCATTTCCGTGATCTCGGGATATGCAATCCCGAGCCGGCAACCGCGGTGCCCGAGCATCGGGTTTGATTCATGGAGTTGGTCGATCCGCGCCTGGATGGTTGCCGCAGGCACCTTGATCTGCTGCGAGAGTTCGGCGATCTGCTGGGCGTCGAGTCCGCCGACGAACTCGTGCAGCGGCGGGTCCAACAGACGGATCGTAACCGGCTTGCCGGCCATGGCCTTGAAGATGCCGATGAAATCCGCCTTCTGGAACGGCAGAAGTTTCATCACCGCCTTGCGCCGGGCCCCTTCATCCTCGGCCAGAATCATCTCGCGAACGTGAATGATGCGATCAGGCTCGAAAAACATGTGCTCCGTGCGCGCGAGGCCGATGCCTTGGGCGCCGAACGCGACGGCTTGCTTGGCGTCCTCGGGCCGCTCGGCGTTGGTGCGCACGTTGATTTGCCTTGTGGCGTCCGCCCACGTCATCAGTTTCTTATACCACGTATTCTTTTTCGGTTGGGCCGGCAACACCCCGAGTCCGCCTTCGTATACCTTGCCGGCCGTCCCATTGAGCGAAATCCAGTCGCCTTCGCCGATGACCTTGCCGTCGACCGTGATCTTCCTGGCCCGCGCGTCGATGTGCAGCGCGCCGCAACCTACGATGCAGCACTTGCCCCAACCCCGCGCTACGAGCGCGGCGTGGCTCGTCATGCCGCCCTTGGCGGTGAGGATCGCTTCGGAAACGTGCATGCCGTGCACGTCTTCCGGCGAGGTCTCGTTACGAACCAGGATCACCTTCTTGCCCTGCTTCGCCCACGCATCGGCATCGTCAGCCGTGAACACCGCTTGGCCCACGCCGCCACCGGGGCCCGCCGGCAATCCCTTAGCCAGCAGCGACGCCTTCCGCTCGGCGGCCGGATCCAGCATCGGGTGGAGCAACTCGTCGAGTTGCTCGGGTTTGACCCGCATAATGGCCATCCGCCGGTCGATGAGCCGGCTGTCCGCCATCTCGACCGCCATGCGGATCGCCGCCGCACCCGTCCGTTTGCCCACCCGCGTCTGCAACATGTAAAGCGTTTTGTCCTCGATCGTGAACTCGATGTCCTGCATGTCCTTGTAATGTTTCTCGAGTCTCGTGCGGATGCCGTCCAACTGTTTGTACAGGGCCGGCCACTGCTCCTCGAGCGACTTCATCTTTCGCGTATCCGCCGTCTTCGTTGCTTTGTTCAGCGGCTGCGGCGTCCGAATGCCCGCCACCACGTCTTCGCCCTGGGCGTTGATCAGCCATTCGCCGTAGAACTTGTTCTCGCCCGTAGCCGGGTCGCGCGTGAAGGCCACGCCTGTAGCCGAGGTTTTGCCGAGGTTGCCGAACACCATCGACTGGACGTTTACCGCCGTGCCCCAATCGTCCGGGATGCCCTCGATGCGGCGGTAAGCTATGGCCCGTTTCCCGTTCCACGACTGGAACACCGCCTTGATCCCTCCCCAGAGCTGTTTCGCCGCGTCATCGGGGAACTCTTTGCCCAGGGTCGTCTTAACGATGTCCTTAAACTGCTCGCAAAGCTTCTTGAGGTCGTCGCCCGTCAGCTCCGTATCGAGCGTCACCCCTTTTCGCTTCTTCATCTGTTCCATGGCATGTTCGAGCTTTTCGCGAACCGACTGCCCGTCCTTGGTTTCCACCCCGGCCGCCTTTTCCATAACCACGTCCGCGTACATCATGATGAGCCGGCGGTAGGCGTCATACGTGAACCGCGCGTCGCCCGTCTTCGCGAGCAGCCCCGGAATCGTTTTCGATGAAAGGCCCAGATTGAGCACCGTGTCCATCATGCCCGGCATCGATTGGCGCGCCCCCGAACGAACCGACACCAACAACGGGTCATTCGGATCGCCGTACTTCTTGCCCATGGCTTTCTCGACCCGAGCCAAGGCCGCGTTGACTTCCTTTTCGAGCGCTTTCGGCAGCCGGCCCTTGTTTTTGTAATACTGCGTGCACACCTCCGTCGTAATCGTGAATCCGGCAGGCACCGGAATGCCGAGGCTCGACATTTCAGCGAGATTGGCCCCTTTCCCGCCAAGCAAGTTCCTCATGTCGGCCTTGCCTTCCGCCTTGCCCCCGCCGAAAAAATACACGTTCTTCTTCGCCATGGTAAGAAAACTCCTTCCTGTTGCGATGAATTAGACTGCCCCAGCGCAATCCAAGAACGGGCGCTGCCGAGCGGCGTCGCAGCGATTGGAACAAAGGCACCTTGTCCTGCGCCGCGCAAACGCGACGCATACTATACAGAACAAGACCAAAACGGTTCAACGCCCAGCGAGTCCGTCATCTTTGTCAGCCGGGCCGCCGAGTCGTGACAGGAGTTTGCATCAGGACCCAATTGCAGAGAGAAGAGTCGCGCCGCTTGACGCGGAGCCGCTCAATGAATGTCACCGGCTTTCGTCCGTGCTCAGCTGACCCACTCAAAATAGGCGTGACGTTGCTGCTGGCGCGATTGTGCAACGTGGAAACCCCGAGCGACATTGTGGGATAATTGATATGCGGAAAATCGTATCACGTTGGATAGAACCCCCCGCAATTGCGCGCCTGTAGCTCAGTCGGATAGAGCAACGGCCTTCTAAGCCGTAGGTCCCGCGTTCGAGTCGCGGCAGGCGCGCCATTTAAGGTACTGCAGCCCCAAGGGCTTATGAAAATGCCTCTGGGCTCTTGTTTTCGGGGAATCTGCCCATAGTCCCGTATTGAGTCTACCTGAACCAAGAACGACACCCGTGGCTAGCCCCCCAAAAACAAGACTAGGGTTGTCGGCAATCCCGACGGAAACGGGCTGTTCTGCGACTTCGATTTACCGGCAGCGCGAGAGCACGTCAAGCCGCTGGACAGACGCGGCATAGCCCCCGGTCTCTCGGGTTTTTCAGTCGAGCGACCGCCAGTACACACACCAATGCAGAGCCTTGGTTCAAAGGCCGGATCGACTGTGCGCCAGGTCTGGAGGAAATAGTGGAATTCGTTGGGAGCAACATATAGCATAGTGCTTCAGACTGACGATTGCTCGTCCGGCTTCATCGGCGGTAGGAGCCTTCGGCCCAACATACTGCCGCCAAATCCGTTCGATTAATCGCAGGTTAACGTTCCGTTCGGCAACGGAAGATGCTGAGCGCCGTCGGCGGGACCGCCCGCTTCAGCGGATCCCAGCGAGAGGGAGAGCCTGGATGAACACACGTCCGCTACTTGCCGCATTCTTTGCGTGCGTGGCGGCTGCCTGCGCAACGACCTTAAACCCCGAGAAGCCGCTCACCGTTCGGTGTCCAGAAAGGGAACAGAAAATGACCAATGACTTATCCCCAGCCGTGCAGATGCAGTTTATGCGCCCCGCGCAGCTCGAAGCCGCCGCACGCGCATTTCCAGTGGTGTACGTGCCCTTTGGTCTCATTGAATGGCATGGCCGGCATCTACCCTTGGGCAACGACGCCCTGAAGGCCCATGGTATCCTAGTGAAGACAGCGGAGCGTTTCGGAGGTGTCGTTTACCCGCCGGTTTTCTTTCACGATGGTTTCAGCCAGAAGTCTCTTGTTCCCGTCCTGACCGATCTGTTCGAGCGGCTGAAGAGAACGGGCTTTCGAGTCATCATCGGGGTGTCCGGTCACAACGTTCAAGGCCAGATCACCATGATCAACAAAGCCCTCGAGCCAGTCGTGGAAGACGGCACCGTGGCGGGCATCGGACTATGGGAAGTAACGCTGAGCCAGTGTGAAGAATCGAACACAGACCATGCAGCAAAGTGGGAGACATCAAACATGATGTTCTTCTACCCCGACCTCGTC
>DUZM01000269.1 GCA_013349485.1 Candidatus Hydrogenedentota bacterium
CAAGGCCGCAAAAAACCTGTGCGCCGTTCTCGGGCAGATCGATCCCGACTTCGTCTGGCAGAGCGACAGCTGGGACTTCGGCGCCGTCCCGAGCGTCTGGACGCCGGAACGTATCGCGAAGTACTTCGCGGACCTCGCCTCCGAACACGCCCACATGTACATGTATGATACCTGCGCCGAGGGCAATCCGTTCTGGAACCGCACGAACTACTTCGGCGGAATCGACTGGGCGTTCGGCATCCTCCATTCGTTCCAGGGCGACGACCATCTGCATGGCGATCTTGTTCGGGTGTCGCACTCGGTTCGACAGGCCGCGAACGACCCCGGCTCGACCCACCTGAAAGGGCTGTATCACATCCCCGAGAGTTTCGGACACAACATCCTCTACTTCCAGTTCACCAGCAGTCTCGCTTGGAATCCCGACGGGATCGACGTGGATATCTTCCTCGAACACTTCTGCCGCACCCGTTACAACGCTAAGTCGTACGACACGATGCTGGAATGCACGCGTAAAGTCGTCGAAGCCGTTTATAGCGGCGGCGGCACGGACATGTACTACCAACGCATGGGAATTACCTACAACCCGCCCGTCGCGCCGCCGTTCGACGACTACCAAGCGTATGTAGGACGATATACACAGGTCTGCAGCGAAGTCGCGCTCATGGAAGAGGCGGTTACGCTCGCGTTGCGCGCCGTACGCACGGAGCGTGATAACAAGCTCTTCGAGAATGACTTAGTTGTCTACGCCAAAACCACGCTCGGCCTGAAGTCCAATTACTACCTGATGGAGGCATACCGGGCCTTTAAGGCTGGTGACGCGGCGGGGTTCGATTCGAGCGCCGTCAACGCCCTCGAATGCCTCGACGGTATCCAGACCATATTGTCGACCCGGCCGGACTACTCGCTCCAAAAGACCATCGACGACGTTATGGCGATTCCGGGAACAAACCCCTATGTGCCGCGCATGATTCGCAAGCACGCCGTGAATGACATGTATGCGCCCGTCGAGAACTACGAGCAGCTCGTGCTGTTCTATAAACCTCGTGTCGCGGCGTACCTCGATGAGATGCGCGCACGGTTGGCCAAAGGCGTCGCGGAATTCCGGTACGGCGACGCGGCGCCCGCACTCAACGCCATCTACAACCGGTGGTTGGACAACGAGTGTCGCGTGCCTGAAGACCTCCTTTTCGATGGCTCGCCCATCGACGCGGTCCGGGCGGTATACGACTGTGTGCCGCACGCGGGAATCGTGGGTGCCTCGGAACAAGACTTGGGTACTACGAAACACGCAGAATGCGCGAAACGGGAAAGGCGCTAAAACATGGAAGACAGAATCATCTTCAAAGATGAAAGCTACAGAATCATCGGGGCCTGCTATGAAGTCTACAAAGACAAAGGGAGCGGGTTTCTGGAGGCGGTCCATCAGGAATGCCTTGCCATCGAGTTTGGCTTACGGGAGATACCGTTCGTTGAGAAGCCGCCGCTCCGGCTCGACTACAAAGGCCATGAGTTACGTCAGGCTTACGAGCCCGATTTCCTGTGTTTCGATGAAATCATCGTAGAGATCAAAGCGGTCAAGGAGCTGTCTGACGAACACAGAGCACAAGTGATCAATTACCTGAAAGCGACAGGCAAGCAGTTAGGGCTCCCGATCAACTTTGGCCAATACCCGAAGGTTCAGCATGAGCGTTTTGTCAACCAGCGCACTTCGCGTATTTCGCGTGTTTCGTAGTGACGGAACTGGGAGGAAAGCGTCTGCACAGCCTATGGGCGATAGTCGCTACCGTCCTCGGATCATGCGCTTGGCGAATTCGATGGCCGGGCGTTCGGGAAGCGCGATGCCTAGTTCACTTGCGAGCATTTGGCGCCAGCGGCGGCGCGTCCACGCGCGCATCGCCGAGTTTTTGTGGTTCAGGCGGGCAATCAAGAACTGGATGTTGCTCAGAAGCCTGGACTGGCTCTCATTGAGCCAGGGTCGGCGACTGTTACGCGGGTCTTCGCGGAAGTCTATGTCAAGCCAATCCTCGAGCTGGTCGGGTTCGCGGTGGCCCAATTCCTTGCACGTCTGGATGAGTTCGACGCCGGGATACGCCGTGTAGGCCGACATCTCGCGCACCACGGCCTCGGGCGCAATCCGGCGAATGTCCTCGATGAGCTGGCACGTGTCGAGCAGTTCGCCGGCGGTTTCCGTCGGGAATCCGCCCATGAAGTGGTACGTGCCCCGGATGCCGCTGTCTTTCACTTTTTGCACGACTTCGCGCACCATGTCGGGCGTAATGTCCTTCTTGATGAAATCGAGGATGCGCGCCGACCCGGACTCGACGCCGAACGTCAGCAGCACACACCCGCTCCGCCGTAGGAGATCGACGAATTCGGCCGTGTACTTCGCAAAATAGTCTATGCGGCAGCTTGCCGTCCATTTGATGTCAAGACGCTCGTCGACCATGCGCTGGGCCAGTTGCTCGACGCGCCGTCGATCCGCGAAGAAGTTGTCTTCCCGAAACACGACGCAGTCCAGGTCAAATCGCTCGACGTGCCCGCTGAGTTGCCGGAATGCGGCGTCCGCGTCGAGACTGCGCCACCGGCTCTTGTGCACGGATTGGATGTAGCAGAACGCGCATCGATGCGGGCACCCTCGGCTCGTGCAGATCTCGAACGATCGCTCCGCGCCGAGATCCGGACGGCGCACGATGTATCGCTCGACATCGAGCAGGTCGAAGGGAATCGGGGGCAGCGCGGCCAGATCGACGAAGTCCCGGGGCGGCTCGCCGCAGATCGCGCCGTTTCGCACGAAGTAAACGCCCGGGATTCCGTCCGGCTCCTTGCCTTGTGCCAGACGCTCGACAAGCTCGAGAAAGGGTTGCTCGCCCTCGTTTACGACAACGTAATCGACGAGGCCGTGCCGGGCCGTCTGCTCCGGTTTCATCGTCGGGTGAATGCCGCCCCAAACGATCGGCGCGTTGCCGTGTTTCCGGACGAACTGCGCAAAGGCCAGGCCAAACCCTATTTGTCGCCCCGTCATGGCCGATATGCCCACGGCAACGGGGTACTTGTCTAGCGCCGCGCGGACGCACTCTTGGTAATCGGGCGTCACACTCTCGTCGATAATTGTGATGTCGAAACCGTGGGCGACCAGCGGCGCCGCGACATAGAGCAGCCCCCACGGCGTAGCCGGCGCGGAAGCCGACTCGGGATCGTAGATGGGACGGAACAACAGCACGCTTTTCGAAGCCACCTTTTCAAGGCCTCCGGTGTCTTGTGTTGGGCAGGCAACAAAAGGCGACGCATTATACCGCGAGCCGCCGTGCAGAACACCTGTTCTTCTTCTGGGGCCGATGCGAGGAATCCCCTGCCGCCGCTCGCGGCCTTTCTGCGCGCCACGACGGATTCGGACGGAAACCGGGGGTATTTCGAGGCGATGGGCAACGCTTCCGGCTTAGGAAGAGCGGGGCGCTTGTGAGCCGTGCTCGCCGGAGTCGTCAAGCGCGTCTTCGTCGTCGTCGTTGGACCCCGTGCCGTCGTTATGGGCGTTGTAGATGTTCGCGTCGCCCCAGGGATAGGGCAAGGTACCGCTTGGCCGGTTATACCGCCCGATTGGATCGACGGTGCGGAAGAAGCGTGCCCTGCCATTGACAAAATAGATTTGGTTTAGGCCATATGTACCGGGCCAATAGTGGTGATAGTGATGATGGCGCCAGCGGTTGCGGCGCTCGAGGTAGTCATTGTAAAGCTGTTGTCGTTCGTTGCGTAGCGCTTGTTCCTCGATCTCGAGCTGCCTCCTCGCCATCTCGAGATCGTGCGCTTCCCGCTGGCGGGCGACTTCCTCTTGCCGGAGAAGCCGTTGGTAGTAGCGTTCTTCCTCTTCCCGAAGACGGGCCTGATAGGCTTCCCTGCGTCGCCGCAGGTCTTCCTCGAGCGCCGCATTCTTCTTCATATCGCCTTTGGCATACAAATGGAGCACGCCGTTCTCATCCACTGTGGCCCGCCGTTCCACACCGTCCGCCGTCGTCTCGTCTGCCTCGAAGGGCGCGAGGTCGGCCCCGAGACCGCGCGAATAAGGGTATCGCTCCTGGCGATCTTGCCGGCCTTCTCCGACGGCGCCGGTTTCATCGGCCTCCTTCGCGGCACGGCCTACGGTCGCACGAGCCAGTCCTTTGGCGAGCAGGAGTAGGCCCAAATCGCTGCCGTCGGGCAATCGGACGTTTGCGTAGCTCAGCGACCCTTTGCGCTCGACTACCTCGACCTCGACTTCCTGCCCGAGCGTTCGCTCGGACGTAAACCGCTTGGCCTTTTTGCCGGCCGCGCTCGAACTCTCGGGACACATAACCCCTTGGAGCACAACGAGTTTATGTGTCTCGCCGTCCACTAATCGAAGTATATGACCTGCAGGCACGAGGTCGACTTCGGCGGTAAACATTTGCGCGCGCGCCGGCGCGCAAGACAGCAACAGCGCCAGAATTACCATCACGCCCAACACGCAGATCTGTGTGCGAAACCTCCGCATCTCGCTTCGCTCCAGGCGTTGTATCATGTTGCCCTGGAAACGCCGCCGGGCAGCCGTCGCCAACGCCTGCCCCTGGCCCTCATCTGTATTCTAACACGAAACGGTTGTATCAAGAATCCCGAAGCTCGCCTAGAATTACACCACTGAACGAGACGCAATCGCCCCCGGATCTATTCAATTTAGGCTCGCCTCATGAATGTGGTAACGCGCGTGCTGGCCGAGGCCATTTGGGCGCGCGCATGAGGACGATCACGAGGGCGAACGCCGGGATGAGCGGGGAGAGAACCGCGGCAACTGCGACACGGCGTCAGCAGAATTGTGACTGCCGTTTGTGAGTTCTGATCGGCGTTACGCACCGGTTTGGATAAGTGGACAGTCGGCTCGCGGTTCTGTACCATAGGTTGTGTTTGGTACGGATGACGGAGGGAGAGACGATGGCTATTGACCTCATAAGTACGTTGGACGGCTCGCTGCTGGAAGGGTTTTTCCCCGAGGGATGGGATTTGGCGGCCCTGGACAAGTGTTGCTCGATGCCGCCGGAGCGGATTGCGAAACCGGAACCGTGGTGGCACAAACGGTTCGAGGCGGTGCCGTGTGACAATCTCGCCGATTTCGACGCGATGATGGGCCATGAGATTGCGCTCGAGATCGCCAACGCCAGAAAGGCGAAGAAGAAAATCATCTTCATTCTGCCGGTGGGCCCGATGGGCATGTACAAGTGGGCCGTGTATTTCCTCACGGAATGGGGCGTTCCCTGCAACCACGTTCATGGATTCAACATGGACGAATGGAGCGACGCGAAAGGCAGGACGCTGCCCGCCAGAGATCCCGGGGCGTTTCAGAACGCCATGGAACAGTCGTTCTACAACCCGCTGGGTAAGCTCACCGTGCCCAGAGGGCAACGCCACTACGCCACGAGAACCCAACTGCCCAGATACGGCGGGCAGATCGCGGCGCTCCGGAAGCGGGGCGCGCGACTGGTCACGGTGTTCGGCATCGGGCGCGTGTGCCACATCGCCTTTTGGGAACCTCATTTCGCGGCCGAGTTTAAGTCGCTGAAAGAGTGGAAAGCGCAGGAGTACCGGCTCGGCGCCAAACTGCATCCGCTTACTATCGAACAGAACGCCATCACCAGTTTCAAGAGCCGGACCACGCTGGTGCCCACAACCGCCAACACCATCGGGCCAGGCCTGTTTCTTAAGTCCGACCGAATCATCGGCGGCGCGGACGGCGCACTGAACCGCGGCATGATGTGGCAGGGGTTGTCGTTGTGGGCGACGCTGCACCACAGACCGACGCCCTGGATACCCAGCACGTTTATGCCCACGTTGCCCGGCCGCCTGTTCTTCCTCAAAGAACTGGCCGGCCCCCTAGAACCCGAGTGCAATTAGGCTTGTGCCGTACAGGATCCTGAGGAAAACCCCGCAACGCGCCGTCACGGAGGCTTTCTCAAAGCGGAAGGTTGACAAGACGCGCCAGCGATGATACGTTGCCGCGTTTAGAGCGGCAATTCGATGGGAGCGACCGTATGTCGGTGCAGATGCTGTTTGTCATCGGCTCGCCGCGCTCGGGCAGCACGATGCTCGAGCGGATGCTCGAGTCGCATTCGCAAATTCTAGGCGGCCCAGAACCGCACATCATCACGCCGCTGGCCCATCTTGGTGTGTGGGATAAAGTGGATAAAGCCCCCTACGACCACATTCTGTCCGCAGAATCCCAGAAGCTGTTCGTCGAGCGGCTGCCCAACAAGCACCAGGACTATTGGGACGCGTGTCGGGCCTATTGCGACGTACTCTACGGACGTTATCTGGCCACGAGCGACAAGGCCATTTGCCTCGACAAGACGCCCGCCTACGCGTTGGTGCTGCCGTTTATGATGAAAGTCTTTCCCGACGCCAAGTACGTCGTTCTAACCCGCCACCCGGTTGCCACCTTCTCATCGTACGTAAACTCCTTTTTCGACGGCGACTACGAATTGGCGCAGAATTTTAACCCTATTCTGAACCGCTATGTGCCGGCCATCGCCGCGTTCATTCGGCAGGACGATGTCCCCCACATACACGTCCGTTACGAGGATCTCGTCAAGGATCCCGAGACGTGGATGGGACGAATCTATGACCATATCGGCGTGCCCTTCGAGAAAGAGACCATCAACTACGGATGCCAAGGCGACTCCCAGGAAGCCAGGAAAGGACTCGGCGACCCCATCGGCGTCGACCAGCATTCCCGGCCAACGACTAGTTCGGTGGCGAAATGGGCGAAAGAACTCGTCGGCGACCCGGCAAAAACGCAGTTCATGCAGCGAATCGTCAGCGAACTCGACCCAAACGATCTCGAAACCATCGGCTATCCAATCGAGGAACTCTGGCAGCCGCTCGAAGTCGCCGCAGGCAAGCGTGTTGCGGCCAAGAAACCGAAACTCACCCGCTACCGTCTCCAGCGTAAACTCATCGTGAAGCTGCGCGCCAGGGCGCAAAAAGGCGGGCTCTTCCAGAAAATCCTGCGCAAACTCCAGCTCACGTGCGATGTGTTGCTGCGTGAGTAAGTCGTTGCGCGGGGCCGCTCGAGGACGAGTACGGCGGTCCGGCTGCCCGCACCCCTTCCCCGGAATGGAGTTGACGGGGGCCTGCTTCCGCGGGATAATTGATCGAGACCGTATTGATGCCCGCCAGGGCTTGCCTGATTACGAGGAGGTCGGCTAGTGAGAAGTATGGGGGCGGCGCTAGGGACGATCCTGATCTTGGCGATGCCGGCGGCCGCGGCGCCTAACGAGGAACTCAAGCAGGAAGTGACAATCGCCCTCGAAGTGCTCAGCGACGTGCAGGACGAAGCCAACGCCCAGTTTGTGCTCGGGCTGTTGTTGGATCCCGTGGCGTCCGACGCTCAATGGCAGGCGTTCTTCGCGTCGTACTTCAAAACGCGGCCTTTCACGCGACCCTTAGGCGAGTTCTGGGACTATGCGGTCGCAGAGTCCGGCGAGGCGGAGGATCGGACGATCGTGCTTTCGGGGCTGTGTGCGGCCGAAGCCTTGTCCGCAGGACTGAGTGCGGCACGCCAGACCAATGAACCCGCCGCCTACGCCTCCGTCTCGGAAGCCACCAACTGGTTGCAGTACGCCGCCACAGGGCTCGCGCCCCAGGGCAAGGCCCTCGTGTTCCAAGCCGTAGCGCAAGGTCTTGAGAAACTCAACATCGACGCCGGACGCGTCTTGGGCTTAGGGCCGGGTGCAGACCCTGAACTGACGCGCCTTGGCATGCAGGTGTGTCTTACGCTGGGCGAGTATGTGGCCGGACAAGCGCGGGAACGCGCTGCCCTGAGCGCGCTGTTGAACTTGCCTCGAAGCACCCGCAAGTTCTGGGATGACTACGGCATGTTCCTCTTTGACAACGGTGCGCTTGCCCCGGTTCAATTGGCCAGCCTCGACAGTCTGGTGAGCGCCGTTCCGCTCGAACTGCACGCTATTGCGGCCCTAATCGTCCCCGAAGCCGTTGGGCTTGCCGGGGCCTCGTCCGGCTTGACGACTGCAGGCCAACTCGTGTTCCTATCCGCCGCGTCCATGGATGAGTTGACCAAGGCGTACGAGTTCACGCCGCAGGTCGGCCAACCGGTCGCGCCCCAGTTCACGATCAACGCCGCACAGGAACTCGTTCGCGCAGTTCAAGCGGTGCAGTTTGCGCAACGGCCCGATCTCGTTCACCGGCGCGACGTCATAATCGGGCATGCAAAAGAGCACAAGGAACGGTATCTGCGGCGGCATATCCCGCCGAGCGTCTACCAGGAACGGCCGGACCAATTGTTGCCGCTCACCGCTTTCCTGTGGTTTATCGACTCATCGACCGCATTCGAGATGGCAGTCGACCTGTATGAATGGCGGCAAGAAGAGCCGATGGACGCGTTGCTGCTCCTCGCCGACGTGTTGTCCGGTGGAACCGACTCGACCCTCCTGTTCCAAACCTCGCCCGACGGACAGGTCGAGGCGGTTAGGTCCCGTGTTGGCAGAACGCACCTTGACGAGATAAGTCTGCTGTTGGATGAAGGTCCGCGGGGCGCGGCCTCATCCCCGGTTCCGGCGGACCTTGACTATCTGACCTCGATTGACATCGACGGCGCAACATGGACATTCGACTTGAACTCCGTCGGGCTCTCAACGCGCTTTCACAAAATAACACGATAGCGGTGAACCGCCAACGGCGCCCGAGCCGCTTTCAGCAACTGACAACCGGCAACACCCAGCCAGAAACCGGAAACCAGAAATCAGGAACGAGGAACCAGACACCCACCGTGCGAACCCATTATGTTATCCTGATCGTCGCGTACTGTGGGGCCATCTTCTGGCTTTCATCCCAACCGGAGCCGCCGGCCCCGGACCTGACGTTCCCCGGGGCCGACAAGGCGGCGCATGCCCTCATCTACGGTGGCCTTGCCGGCTTGACGTCTACGGGGATTCGCCGCTCGAGAAAATGGTCGGATCCGCGCCTGTTGCGATACGGGCCGTTGGTGTTTGCCGTTTTCTACGGGCTGAGCGACGAGGTCCACCAATTGCTCGTTGCAAAGAGGAGCTTTTCCCTTCTCGACCTGGCCGCAGACGCGCTCGGCGCGGCGCTGGTTCAGTGGGTGCTTTGCCTGTGGGTTTGGCGCCCGTCCCCTTTGAGGCAACCGGAACGGGAGTGATAGGATTAAGCCGTATCGGGGCGGTGCCGCGTCGGTGCGTCGCGCGCATTGCGTCCCTGGGCACA
>DUZM01000210.1 GCA_013349485.1 Candidatus Hydrogenedentota bacterium
AAAGGGCACGAAGACTACCAGATACTCGGCACGACGCGGGTGCATTTCGATGATCGCGAAGTCGCAACCCAGATCCTCAAAGGAGGCTAGGCGATGGGGTGGCGCTATACCCTGCCAGAACTCGCCGGCATCATTGAAGCGGGCCGGCCCAGCGTCAATACCCCGTTCACCGCCGTGTCTACCGATACCCGCACGCTAGAACCGGGCGACGTGTTTATCGCACTCACCGGCAACCGGTTCGACGGAAATGAATTCGTCGCAGAAGCCTTCCGCAAAGGCGCGTGCGCCGCGGTCACCACCAAACCAAACGCCTCGGGGCCGTGCCTAATCGTCCCGGACACGCTCCGGGCGCTGCAGGCGTTTGCTGCCCGCCACCGCAACCGGTACCGGATACCGGTTATCGCGATCACGGGTTCATGCGGGAAGACCTCGACAAAAGACATGGCGGCGGCGGTGCTTGCCACGAAGTACACCGTGGTCAAAACCCGCGGGAACTTGAACAACGAAATCGGATGTCCGCTTTCTCTCCTGCAAATAGACGACGAGACCGACCTCGCCATCATTGAAATGGGCGCGAACCACCCCGGCGAGATCGCCCGGCTCTGCGAACTTGCTCGTCCAACCGAGGGCGCAATCATCATGGTTGCCCCGGCCCATCTCGAAGGCTTCGGCACCATCGAGAACGTGGCCAAAGCCAAGGCGGAACTCGTCGACGCGCTCCCACGGGACGGCATCTTTTACGCAAACGCCGACGACGAGTGGTGCGTGCGGATCGCCGACTCATTTCCGGGGACCACGGTACGATTCGGCCGTTCGGGAGACATCATGCTCAATAGCCTGTCTTACGATTCCGCCGGCCAAATGTGCGTCGACATAGACCGCGTCGGCAAACTGAAGCTGCCACTGTACTGTCCGGCTCACGTCACCAATGTGTTGCTGGCCGTCGCGATTGGCCTCCATCATCGCGTCACCGCGTTTGAGCAACCACTCCGAGAAGCCTGCGCAGCATTAGACCGCTTCAGGCTGACCCACGTGGGGCCGCTCGAGGTCATCGACGACACGTACAACGCCAATCCGTCGAGCATGGCCGCCGCCCTCGATGCCCTCGCTGCGCGCCCCGGGTCCGGGGCGCGCATCGCTGCCTTGGGGGAGATGTTGGAACTCGGCGACGCCGCTGCGGATTTACACCGAGAGGTGGGCGCACGCGCAGGCGGCGCCGGCGTCCGCTGCCTTTTTGCAAGGGGGCCGCACGCTTGTGATACAATCGCGGGCGCGATCGCCGCCAAGGTCCCCCACGCTGAGGAAATCGAAGATCACGACGCCATGGCTCGAGCGATCCGCGAAATCGCCCGGCCCGGCGACGTCTTACTTGTGAAAGGTTCCCGCGCAACGCAGATGGAACGAGTAATCGAGGAACTCAGAAGGCTCTACTCCTAAGGACAACATATGCTCTACTACCTGGCGCTGGCGCTTAGGCCGAAGTTCGGCGCGCTCAACGTGTTTACGTATCACACGGTTCGCGCGGGTTGCGCCGCCGTGACCGCCTTCTTGTTGTGTCTCCTCTTCGGCCCGGCGCTCATACGGCGGCTCCGCGGCCTCGACCTTGGCCAGCATATCCGGAAAGACCATGTGGAGAATCTCCACGCCCTGCACAACCACAAGGCCGGCACCCCCACCATGGGTGGGGCGCTCATCATCGTTGCCGCCGTGTGCTCGCTGTTCCTGTGGAGCGATCCCTTCAACCGCTTGCTGGCCGTTGCCACCGCCGTGTTGTGCGCATTGGCGCTTGTCGGCTTCATCGACGACTACATCGGCCTGCGCCGAAAACGCAACAGGGGCCTGAGCGCCAAAGCGAAGTTCACCGGCCAAATCCTGGTAGGGTCCGTCCTAGGCGCCTACCTCTACTTCACGCCGGTGACCGCCGACCGCCCGCTGCTTGCACTGGGCGACGTGCGCGACTGGGCCGCCCTCGCCGCCGTGATGCGGGACGGCGCCTTGGCTGCACGATGTCCCAAAGCCCAACATTTGCTGGACGAGGCCGCGTTCCCGCCCACCCCGGACTCGACCCAAAGAACCCAAATACTCGCCGCCCTAAACGCCTTCATATCGCGTCTCAATCTGTACGACGAAGGCAATTGGGGGGACGTAACGCTGAGTCCGTTCCTCAAGAAGCTTATCGAAACCGGCCAATACGCAACCGACAAAGAGGCCATGGTGACGGCGAACCGGCAGCTCCTGGCCGACGCCTATCCGGCCGTGTTCACGTCCGTAACCCCCGACCTGCACACGAAAGTCGAGATCCCGGGATTAAAGAAGGTCTTCATTCCCCTCGGCATTTTATACGTCGTCTTTGTGGTCTTGGTCATTGTGGGCTCATCGAACGCGGTCAACCTGACCGACGGCCTCGACGGCCTCGCGGCCGGCGCCTCAATCATCTCGCTGCTCGCCTATACGGGGATTGCCTATATTGTGAGCCGCGCCGACTGGTCGGAGTACCTCTATTTGATCTATGTGCCGGAGGCGAGCGAATTAGCCGTGTTCGGCGCCGCCATGCTGGGCGCCGGCATGGGGTTCCTTTGGTTCAATTCGCACCCCGCCGAGGTATTCATGGGCGACACCGGCTCATTGGCACTCGGCGGCGCCATTGGCACCTTGGCCATTCTGACCAAACAAGAACTCCTGCTCATCTGCGTCGGCGGCCTGTTCGTCATCGAGGCCGCAAGCGTCATTATTCAGGTGACGTCGTACAAGATGCGCGGGAAGCGGGTGTTCAAGATGGCGCCGCTGCATCACCACTTCGAGTTGTCGGGGTGGTCCGAGAGCAAGGTCGTAATCCGTTTCTGGATTATCGCCCTACTCTTCGCCCTGTTGAGTCTAGGCACCCTCAAGCTGAGGTGATCGAGTGCGGTTGCGCGACTACAAGGTGACCATCGTCGGCATGGGGCGAACCGCTTTGGCCCTCGCCGAACTCGTTCGCCGCGAGGGGGGCGCGCCCTTTGTCACGGACGCCGCCAGCGGCCAACGCTTGGAGCCGTTCCGCGAGGAACTCGAGAAGCGCGGCGTGCCCTACGAATGCGGCGGGCACACCCAGGCCGCGTTCAAGGACGCCCGATACGTCATCCCGAGCCCGGGCGTTTCACCCCACATCGAGCCCATCGCCCGCGCCCATGACCAGGGCGCGGACCTCTTAGGTGAAATGGAGTTTGCCTGGCGCCATTGCCGTTCAAGAATCCTCGCCGTGACCGGCACAAACGGCAAAACCACCACAACCGCCCTCCTCCGCGCGCTCCTAGAAGCCGCCGGCCATTCCGTGCTGCTGGCGGGCAACAACGACCTACCGTTCTCCGCCGCCGTCTTGGCCGAACCGGCCCCGGCCCACATCGTCCTCGAAGTGAGCAGTTATCAACTCGAAATGGCCCGCCATTTCCGGCCTTGGATAGCGTGCGTGTTGAACGTTTCCCCGGACCACCTCGAGCGCCACAAATCCATCGAAGCATACGCCAAAGTCAAGGCGCGAATTCACGCGCGGCAACGCGCGGGCGATATCGCTGTAGTCAACGCCGATGACCCGTGGACCCGCGACATGGCCATACCCGAGGGCGTGACCACGTGGCCATTCAGCCTCGCCCAGCCCCACGAGCCGGGACTCTGGGTCGATGGCGACACAATCCGCGCAGGAAACACGGCCGTGGCCCACCGTGCCGACACCCAATTGCCCGGGCGGCACAATCTCCAGAACGTGCTGGCAGCGCTGACCATGATGCGCGCCGGCCGATTCGACTGGGGCAAAACCATCGAGGCGTTGCGCGACTTCCGGGGTGTCGAGCACCGCATCGAGCACGTAGCCGACATCGCCGGAGTCCCCTTTTACAACGACTCCAAGTCGACTAATCTCGAGAGCTTGAAGGCGGCCCTCGAAAGCTTCGACGCGCCCGTCGTCCTGATTGCGGGCGGGCGAGGGAAAGGGGCCGACTACCGCACGTTGCGCCGGCTGGTCGGCGCCCGGGTGAAAGCATTGATCGTGCTCGGCGAGGACGCCCCGCGCCTCGAGCAGGCCTACGGCGACTTGGCGCCGACACAACGCGCGGCGGATATGGACGACGCGGTAGCGCGTGCGGCCGCGTGTGCCCAGCCGGGCGACGTCGTCCTGTTGTCCCCGGCTTGTGCAAGTTTCGACATGTACCGCGATTTCGAAGAACGCGGCCAGGTTTTCAAGAAATGCGTCGTCGCGCGCGCCGAAGCAAGCGCGCCAGGCCTAGTCGAGGGGCAGAAACGGTGAGACGCGAGTCGCTCATATTGCTGCTGACCACGGTTGCCCTCGTGCTTATCGGCGTGCTGATGATCTGCAGTGCCACGGGGGCCGGCACCGATGCCGCACGCCTGGCGCCCGGCGGCGACCTGGGATATTTTTTGCGGCGCCATGCCCTGTATGCAGGCCTCGGGCTTGCGGTCATGTTTGTGGCGTCGCGTTTTGACTACCGCCGCCTCCGCGAGCCGCTCGTACTGCGCTCGATAGTTCTGCTCTCGCTGGGCCTTCTCGTGGCAGTCTTCATTCCGGGCGTCGGGGTCGAAGTAGCACGCGCGCAACGCTGGATCCGCGTCCTCGGATTCCGATTTCAGCCGTCCGAATTCGCCAAATTCGCGCTCATTCTGTTGCTCGCGGCGAAGCTCGCCGAAAACCAGGCGCAGGTCAAGTCGTTTAAACGTGGATTCCTGCCCAACATCGCTATCACCATCGCTTTTGCGGGCCTCATCCTTCTCGAAAGAGATTTGGGCGTGCCGGTCGTCCTCATAAGCGTTGGCGTTCTGATGATGCTCATGGCGGGCGCGCGCTGGGTTCACCTAATCGGTAGCGCTGCGCCGTTGGCGGTCGCTGTCGCCGGGGCCGTGGCTGCCTTCGCCCACCGAAGCCGCCGCATCGAAGCCTGGTTGAATCCATGGCAACACCGGGGCGACGGGAGCTTCCAGCTTTGGCAGTCCCTGGCCGCATTCGCACGGGGTGGCATTTGGGGGCGCGGGCCGGGCGCCAGCGAGCAGAAGCTGCAATATCTGCCCGCAGCCCACACCGATTTTATTTACGCGGTCTGGGCCGAAGAGACGGGACTCGTCGGGTCGCTCCTGGTCGTCGCGCTCTTCGCCACGCTGCTCACCGTATCCGTCCGCATAGCCCTGCGCGCCCCCGACCTCTTCGGGACCCTTCTTGCGGGAGGCATCGCCGCACTGATCGCGCTCGAGGCGGTGATTAACATGGCCGTAGCCGTGGGGTTAGCCCCCACAAAAGGGTTGCCCCTCCCCTTCGTTAGTTGGGGCGGCAGCGCCCTCATTGTCTCCCTTGGCCTGGTAGGGGTCCTGCTCAACATCGGCATCCAAGCCCGTCCAGAAGCACCCCGCAAATACGCAGAGAATTCCTAAGCGCGCCTCACCCCGCCGTTCCGTTCATGGACGCTAATTGACGCGTTGCGGATACACGTGCGAAAATGAATCAGTAACTGGTGTTGCTTACCGTTGGGGATTAGGAAAAGATGTTTGGATTGTGCGGATGCTTTCGTAATGCCGGCAGAACTTGGGCGACTAAAACGCTTCTTGTGCCTGTTTCTCTTGTCGGCCTGTCTGCGGCCGCCAACTCGATAGATCCGCTGACCTGGCAAGAACTGGTTGTCGGCGCCGATTTCGTCGGGGTCGTCGAGTGCGAAGTCGCTGGGTCTACCATGGCAAAGTATCGTGTTGTCGAGTCATGGAAAGGCCCAGAAGTCGGTACAGAAATGCTCGTCGATGTTGACAACGGCCGGGGATGGGCACCCTCGCCGCTCGTGTCGGTGGGTGACCATAACCTGGTGACGGCGTACGCCACGCAGATCCGAGGCAATACGATGTCGTGGCGTATTGGCGCGCGGCCTGTATTGCCTCGAGATTTGTGCTTTCGTCCCGACTACGCCCTGCCCACGTATCAAGGCAGGGTCAAACTGCCTCTGGAGGGGCAGAGGCCCCTGAGTGCATTCGGCTCGTATCACAGCGATTTGGGATCTTTCCGGGAATCCGTTCTCGATCTTGCGCGGCAGCCCGAAGAAACACAGGAGGCGAGGGTGCTCCTGGCGCTTTGCGACGAGTATGTTCGCCGCGAGCAGCATTCCAGTCAAGGCTTGTCCGAGGCCCTTGAAAAGGCGCACAACGTGAGAGGAATCCTTGACGCGCTGATGGATCACGCTGACGCATCGCCCAAGAACCATGGGCCGGTGAAGAGCATCATGGAAAGAGGTGGGATGACACAAACGCTGGCGTACTTGGGCGGAAAACGAAAGAGACTTATTCCGTTCAAGATAAGAGGAATTCCAACACGTATCCGAGAACGAATGGGACTTGTACCGGTGCCGCGCTTCGGCGCGACGGCAACGCCTACGCGCGAAGAGAATCTTCATTCATTGCTGCGTGAGGATGACCCTCAAGTGCGTCTAAACGCCGCCGAGCTACTGCCCCTAGATAGGGAAGAGACGGGCGTTGAGGCCCTTCGGGAACTGGCCAAACTCGAAGGCGACTTGGGAGCTCGAGCGGCGATTATTCTGGCCGGTTGGGGTTACAAAGAGGCGATGCCGCGCGCCCTCGGCGTGTTTGCAGAAGCCGGCGAGGTATACAAGTTGCAGGGAATTCCACACCGTGACCTCCAGCATCGTTTGATGGCCCTGCTATCCAATGCCGCCAAAGCCGGTGACGTCCCGCAGCCCGAGCCCCCTGAGCCGTCCGATCAGGACCCTGAGTCCAAGAAACTGTTCGTCTACTATAACGACTGGTGGGCAATGTACGGCCCCAGAATCAGCCTTCACGATCCTTGGAGACCCTCATGCGACTGATGGTCACTGCCGGCGGCACCGGCGGTCATATATCGCCCGCCGTCGCCGTGATTGAAGAACTGCAACAACGGGACCCCCGCCTCGTCGTCCGATGGGTGGGACGCAGAAAGGGACTCGAGGCACGCATGTGCGAGACCCTCTCCATTCCGTTTCGATCCGTGCCCGTCGAAGGATGGCCGCGGGCGCACGCGTGGCGGAAGCCGTGGGCCGCAGCAAAACTCGCGGCAGGCGCCGCCCTTGCCTTGGCTCACATTCGACGCTTTCGACCACAAGTCGTCCTCGGAATGGGCGGCTACGTTTCCGTGCCCTTGATGTGGGTCGCGCAGCGCTTGGGCGCGCCCACGGTGCTCCACGAACAGAACAAACGCTTGGGACTGGCAAATCGCATCCTCGCGAAACGCGCCCACAGACTTTTGCTGAGCTATCCGGAGACAATAGGCGAATTCCCGCGCGAACGATCGCGGGTGGTGGGCAATCCCGTTCGGGCGGGCTTTTCGAGAGCCCCCGATCCCGCAGCAGCGCGTGCCAAACTCGGGTTCGAGCCGGATCGACCGCTCGTCCTTTTCGTAGGCGGGAGCCAGGGCGCGCGCACCCTGAACCAGGCCGTTACCGAATCCCTCCAGCTTCTCGAACCCGGAACCGTCCAAATCCTATGGATGACGGGGGGCGCCGACGTGGCCGAGGCCCGTCTGGCAGCCGAGGCCGCGCCAGTCGCCGTCCATGCCGTCGCCTTCATCGACGACATGGTGACCGCGTGCACAGCCCCCGACATCATCGTGAGCCGCGCCGGCGCATCGAGTACCGCGGAGATTGCCACCCTGGGCAAGCCTTCATTGCTCGTTCCATATCCCTACGCCGCCGACAACCACCAAGAGGAAAACGCTCGAGCGTTCGAAGCCGCAGGCGCGGCGATCGTCCTAAAAGACGACCAGTGTTCCGGGACACGCCTTACACAGGTCCTGAAGGGACTGCTCGACGATCGCTCTCGCCTCGAGCACATGGCCGCCGCAGCCAGAACCCTCGCCAAACCCGGCGCCGCCGAGACCATCGCCGACGAAATACTGGCTTTGGCCTTCGAGGAGGCCCGCCCGGGAAACCGGCCCGCCCTTTAGCGGTTTCCGCACTTCCGTGAAACGCTATGCCTTCGCCGTTGAAGTATTCCCTACAGGGTGTTATCATCTCTTCAGAGTCGTCAGAACCTTCCGTTTGGGGTGATCATGTCAGGCTCTGTGAGCGCAAGCATTCTTGCCGGCATACAGGCCGAAGAGCCCTATTTCCCAGTGCCGTTGGCTTCATTGCGGCCCGATACCGTAACCGGCTTTGACCTGTACCTGCGATCCGACCCCGACCAACCGCCGGTGCTCTATCGGGAAAAGCACTTGCCGTTCACGGAGCAGGTCCGAGAGCGTCTCGAGATAAGCCGCGTTGAAGTACTCTACATTCAGACTGCACAGGCTCAGCAATACCGCCGCTACATCGAGCAGAACCTCGGCGCAATTCTTACCGACAAGAAACTGCCGATGGAGGATAAGTCCGAGGTGCTGTACACCACCGCCCAGGGGCTTGTTCGCGAGATGCTGCAAGACCCGAGCAAAGGCGACGCCATCCAGCGTAGTGCCGGCCTGGCGGAAAGCACCGTGCAGTTCATGCATCAACAGAAAACGGCCTTCGAGCACCTGCTCAAAGTCACATCATACGACTACCAGACTTACACCCACAGCGTGAACGTGTGCGTATACGCCGTGGCCTTGGCCCAACGAGCGTACCGACTGGATTTCCCAACCTTGCTCGAGTTCGGACAGGGCGCCCTCTTTCACGACGTCGGCAAGAGCATGATCGATCCCCTGATTCTGAACTCCCGAACCCGGCTTTCGGACGAGCAGTGGGAGATCATGAAACGTCATCCCGTGCTCGGGTACGATCTCCTTGAGAAGGCCGATGGACTCGGCGATATCGGCTTGGACATTGTGCGCCACCACCACGAGAAGATTAGCGGCAAAGGGTATCCGGACGGCCTGAGAGGCGGCAGCATCTCGCCTTATGTGCGGATGGTCGCGGTCGCTGACGTCTTTGACGCCCTGACCACCCGCCGCCCCCACCGGCAAGCGATGAGTTCATTCAAAGCCCTCAAACTTATGCACGAGGAAATGCTCGCGGATCTCGATAAAGAGCTTTTCACCATCTTCGTAAAAATGATGGGCAACCCAAGAGGCGACTAGACGCACCGTTACAGGAACTTGCCGCGACCCGCAACAGACCTCATTCCTCCTTTTTGATCTCTTTCTCGCGTGCTGCTAGACTCGTCCTGTTGCGGGGGCCGTTATGG
>DUZM01000282.1 GCA_013349485.1 Candidatus Hydrogenedentota bacterium
AGGAGTACTTCAATCTTAGGCTTTTCCATGACGTCAGCTCCATGTTTCCGGCATTGCCGGTGAATCCGACCCAAATCGTCTTCACTCGGGGCGACCCTACTTTCCCTTGGTTAACCGGCTCACCAAGCCCGGGGGAAGACCCGCATCAAGAATCTTCTTCGTGGTTGCACCTATGTCGTACTCGACTCGATGAAACTCAAAGACGGCGCTCTCGGTGTCGAATATCCCGAACGCGGCCCGCGGATCGCCGTCACGCGGCTGCCCAACCGAGCCCGGATTGATGAGATACCGGTTTCCATTCTTGAGCCTGTATTTGTCGAGCGTTCTCTGCAGGACCAACCCGCCCTTCTCCGCAAACAGGGAAGACCGATGGCTGTGCCCAAAAAAGCAAATCCTTATGTCGTTTTTCTCCAGCAGCTGCCACTGCGGCATCGCGTCCAACCAATCGATAATATACTCGTCCCGGCTATTGGGCGAGCCGTGGACCGCTAGACATCGCTCATTGAAGATCCGTTGCGGGCCCGCGTTCGCCAACCACGCCTTGTGGTCGTCGCGCAACCACTCCGCATGCCGCAGAATTGCGGTTCTCGCTTTGCTGTTGAAAAACCAAGGTTCTTCCAAGCCGCAAACAGCGGCATCGTGATTGCCGGCTATGATGAGGGCCTCGCGCTCGCGGACAATATCAACGACCTCGTTGGGGTTTGCGTTATACCCCGTTATGTCGCCGAGACAGATCACGGCGTCCGGTTTGATCGCGTCCAACCTATCGAAGACCGCGCGGGTGGCCTCAAGATTGGCGTGAAGATCTGCTATGACAGCCGCTAACATGTCTGCACATCCGGGCGCTCCTACTTCTTCCTCTCAAGCGGATCGCATTCGAGCGCCGACCCGCAGGGATTCGGGGTGCGCGTCATGGCGGCGGACGGTCGCCGGCGGATCGCCCCCCCACCTCGATGCGGCCCGCGCTCTCGGCACCCGAAATCGAGGGGGCCGCGTCCGGGCCGACGCCTACAGACGGCGCGATTGGTCCCTCGATGCTTCGGAGCGCGGACTTTGCATAGGCGCGGACCCGGGAAGGCCCATGATCGTAAACAGCCTTGACAACAGGAATGGCGGCCTGGGCGCGCGGGCCGATGTCTTTGAGTGTGATGAGCGCCCTGATGTGGGCGCCGCCCGCAGGGTCTTCGGCCTCGAGTATTTCAGTGAGCACGCGGATGACGTCGCCGGGTTCGCGGCTGATCTTCCAGATTGCCGTAGCGGCGGTGACGCGGACGATCCTGTCATGGTCATTCAAAGCGGCCTGCAGATCGGGCAAGGCGCGCGCCGCTTCCGTGCCCATCTGGCCGAGCAATTCCGCCGCGTGGCGGCGATCGTAGTCCTCTCGGCTGCCGAGCATCAACAACAACGCGTCGATCTTGAGCGGCGACTGCGGGTCGGCCCGGACGACAACCCGCGCGGCCGCCACGCGGACCTCGGGATCCGGATCGTGGAGAAGTTCCGCGAGTTTGGGTGCAGCGGCCTTCGCTTCCTCGCCTCTCCCGAGGAGGGTTGTGGCCGCGCCCAAGCGCACGCCGGCCGCCGGATCATCCAACTTCCGAATCAGATCCGAGAGCGGCTCTTGGGGATCCAGAACGTCCAGCGCCCCGCGGATGGCCGCACGTACGTCCTCATCCTTCTCGACTTCGAGGGCCGCCCGAAGGTTGCCGGCCGCGTGAACGGGTTTGCGTGGGTTCTGTGCCATCATGCCGAGGCCGTGGGCCGCGCACCATCGGATCTCGGGGTCCTTCTCTTTTAGACAATCACTTAGCTCCCGTTCTCCGTCAACTTTGGCCAAGGCCTCCGCGGCGCAAACCCGCAGCGGATCCCGTTCAGTCGAGGGCGCGCCGCGCCGCCCCCGCGAACCCCTCTCGAGCAGTCTCTCGAGCTCGGGGACGGCCAGTCTCGCGTAGCGCCCAATCTTGCCAAGCGCCTTGGCGGCGGCCATTGCGACGCGATCCTCGTCGCGAAGCCGCTCGGTCAAGGCCGGCACGCCGCCCTGACTTAAGTAGACCTCCATCTCGCCAATAGCCTCGGCCGCTTGCGCCCGGGTAGCGGCGTCGGGGTCTTCGAGTTGTTCCATGAACGTCGAAAAAGAACTCTTGGCTTGGCGTGCGGGGCGACCTTTTTCGAAGCGGGCAAGCCGCCTTTGGACCTCCGGATAGTAAACCAGTCGAGAGGCACCCGCCAAGACAATAAAGGCGCCGGGAACCAATAAGACGGCCAAGGCCGCCGCCTGCAGAGCGCCGACCAGCCGATACGATTTCCGGCGTGGGGCCGCCGTAGTTGCAGGGGGCCTTCTCGGGCTGCCGGTCAGCAGCCAGTCGAGCCCCAATGTCACCCCGATGAGGCTTGGCCAAAGCGCCGCGACGACCAGCCTGGGCGGCCCGACTACGCGGCGACGGGCGACTTGGACGCCTCCGATCCAGCGGCCGCTATGCTCGATTTCCGCCTGGACGGCCCAAGAGACAAAGAGACCCAAGCCAATCAGGAGCAACGCGATGGCGCAGCATCCGGTTATCAATCGCAATCGAGGCGCCATGGATGTATGCCTCTAGCTTCCGCTACTAGACTAGCCCAAAGCGGCACAATCATCAAGCGCGTTGAAGGGTTTGATCGTAACAGCCCACATGATACACTGGCCGTGTCGATTTCCAGGAGGGGGTCCGCCGGGAATCGCAGACGGGAGAAGACGCATGCACGAGGAAAAGCATAGACCTTCGCTTGCGCTGACCCTCGGCTCCTGGGCGCTATTCGTCCTCAACGCATCGGCCGCCGTCTCCGGCGTACTGTTGGTCACCCTGATCCGATCAGAACTGAAGCACACCGGCGGCGAGAAGTGGGGGTTTTTGCTCGTCCCGCCTTGGAGCCTCGGGGGCGCGGCAGTGACGGCGCCGCTCCTTGCCGCCACCGTCCTATGTGTCGCCTGCGCCCGAGAACGACTCAACTTCTTCTTTCGCTGGCTACTATTGCTCCTAGTCCTCATTGGCATGGTCTTTCACCTATCCCCGTACGTGCCCGAGTTTGGCACCGTAACGGCGCCGCTGGTTGAAGCCTTCGATTGAGAGGTGACCGCCTAAGACTGGACGCTGCGGGCTGGCAAAACGCTGACCATTTGGGGGCATTGCCGGGGGCATCACATAATGTAAAGACTGTCGCTCGAGAAAGACGGGTCGCTCGTAAGGTTGACCCCCAAGGTTCTCAATCCTGCTTCGTCGCCGGGAGTCGGGATGTGGGTTATGTGCATTTCGCAACTTCGAAGTTCTTTCAGTTGCTCGATGGCCAATTTGGCGGCGCTATTCAATGGGGCCGAGGCCGCCACGGCTACGAGGGCCTCCTCGAGGTCGAGGCTGACGCTCCTGCCGTCTTTCATCACCTTCTTCATGTCGCCGATTGCCTCGACGATACTCGGCGCGATCAGGTGAATGCGGTCCGGGATTCCAGCCAGATGTTTGATAGCGTTTAGCACGGCACTCGTAGCGGCGTGCATGAGGGGCGAGTTGTTGCCCGTTACGATTGTCCCGTCTCGAAGTTCGATGGCGGTGCCGCAGTACACGCCCTCATGGCCTTTCCCGGCACACGCTGCCCGTTTGGCCGCCTCCCGGGCGGGGCGGACCACGCGCCGATCCTCGATCTGTATACCGAGTTCATTCATGAGCAACTCGACTCGGTCTACCGTCTCGCGGCCCACCAACCCCATCATATACTCGCACCGATAGCGCAGCACCCGGCGGACGACCTCCTGTTTCGCCGCCTGACGGACCCCCTCCTCGTCGACAATGCCGAAACCCGCCCGATTGACCCCCATATCCGTTGGGGACTGGTAGAAGAAATCAGCGCCAGCGATCCGCTCGAGAATGCGTTTCAACAGAGGGAAGGCCTCCACGTCCCGGTTGTAGTTCACCGCGGTATTTCCGTAAGCCTCCAGATGGAACGGGTCAACCACATTAACGTCTTTTAGGTCCGCCGTGGCCGCTTCGTACGCCACGTTCACCGGGTGTTTCAGCGGCAGGTTCCAGATTGGAAACGTCTCGAATTTGGCATAGCCGGCGCGCACGCCCCGCTCGTACTCATGGTAAAGCTGGGACAGACAAGTCCCCAGTTTGCCGCTCCCGGGACCTGGCCCAGCGACCACCACCAGCGGGTGGGTGGTCTCGATATACGAGTTTCGTCCGTATCCTTCCTTGCTGACAATGAGGTCCACGTCGGTGGGATACCCCTTCGTGGCGCGATGGGTGTAGACTTTCAGGTTGCGCCGCTCGAGCTTGTTCTTGAAAAGCTGGGCCGAGGGTTGGTCCTCGTATCGCGTGATGACCACGGCCGTGATCACGAGGTCCCAGTCCCGTCGCAGATCGTCGATCAGTCTGAGCACATCGACGTCGTAGGTGATGCCAAAGTCGGCACGGATTTTGCTCCGGTCGATGTCCCCGGCATAGATACACAGAATGATGTCAACCTTGTTCTTAATCTGTTGGAGCAATCGCATCTTGACATTTGGACGAAACCCGGGCAAGACCCTGGATGCGTGATAGTCAAAAATGAGCTTGCCGCCAAACTCCAAATACAGTTTGTCGTCGAATCGTTCGATGCGCTTTAGAATCTCGGCCGTTTGCTCCTCCAGGTATTTGTCTGCGTCAAAGGCGACTGGCTCGTTCACGATCATCGTTGCCTCCGTTCTCCTGCTTCTGTGGAACGCACGGATTCTAGATCTCCGGGCTCGGGACAATCAATGCCCTTAACCTGCGAGTCCGATTCGTGCTATTCGTTCGAGTGATTGTGGTTTTCCCCGCCCGTGCGGGCCTCGCCGATTGCCCTGGGTGGTCCTTTTCGAGTATTGTGTGGCCATTCCGTGATATGCCCGGGCTGTGGTAGGCGGCCGACCGTTTCCGTCTGCGAACGTCGGGGGTCAAAACGAGGCAAGAGGTCCAAGAGGAGCGTGATACGTATGATTAGGGAAATCGCCGCTGAGCAACTGAATCCCGATCACTTTATCGATGAGAAGGTCCGGGGAATCCGGGCGGATGTCGGGGAAGACCTGGCCATCAACGCCCTGTCCGGGGGGGTCGATTCCTCCGTGGTTACGATGCTGGGGCATCGCGCCTTGGGCGAGCGCCTGAAAACCGTCTTTATCGAGAACGGACTTATGCGCGAAGGAGAACCCGACCGAGTGGCCAGGCTCTTCCAGGAACTCGGCGTCGGGGTCGAGGTGATCGATGCTCGAGAGAAGTTTTTCGCGGCACTCGAGGGCGTCACGGACCCTGAAGAGAAACGCGAGGCCGTCACGGAGACGTTCTACAAAGACGTCTTCGGCAAGATCGTCGAGGCAAGCGGCGCAACGTGCCTGCTTCAAGGGACCATCCTGACCGACGTTGACGAGACCGTCGCGGGGATCAAACGGCAGCACAATGTCTTCGAACAGCTTGGGATCGATCCTCAGGAAGCCTTTGGCTACCGCATCATCGAACCCCTCATTCAACTCCGCAAGGATAGCGTGAGAAAGGTCGGCAAAGCGCTGGGACTTCCTGGGGAACTGTTTGATCGCATTCCTTTCCCCGGGCCGGCGCTTTCGGCGCGCGTGATTGGCGAGGCAACGCCCGAGCGCATCGAGACCGCACGGAAGGCGACCGCTATTGTCGAAGGGCTGCTCCAGAACAGCGGGGCATTCCAGTACATGGCAATTCTCCACGAGGATCGAGTCACCGGCATACGCGACGGCAAACGCGAGTTCGGACAACAGATCGAAGTGCGTTGCTGGGACAGCGTGGATGCGCGAACCGCCTCGCCGAGACGGCTTTCTTTCGATACCCTCGAGGAACTTGCCCGGGCGATCATCGATAGCGTCCCTAGCATTGTCAGTGTCACGTACAATATCGCATCGAAGCCTCCCTCAACGCTCGAAGCCGTATGATGACACGGCGTTGAGGCGCGGTGTGGCTGCGCGACTAAGCCGGGGTCATTTGGATCGTCGTGATGGACTGTGGTGGCAACGTAAGCGTTCTCAGGTCTCCCGCGCCTTCGATGGGGACTTCCTCGGGAGCAACGGTGTTCGGCGCGTCGAAAGTGTTGTGGCTTTGCAGGTCGCCCGTTGCAAGCCGGCGGAGCCGGTCGATGCGCCATGCCTTGTCCGAGTCGATGCGCATGTCAACCGTCAAACTGTCTAGGTGATCGAGGTTGACCAATGACGCAAAGAGTCCCGCGCCGTCCGGCGATGTCGTAACGGAAACCGACAGCGCCTGGCGTTCTTTTCCCCTGCGTGATTTGATGGGCGGCACGTCGTGCGTCCGGCAGGGCACGAGTCGGCCGTCGCGGTGCGGCATAAGCATCTCCCACACGTGATAGGTCGGCGTGACGACGAGTTTTGCGCCTTTGGTGAGTACGAGCGCCTGCAACACGTTTACCGTCTGCGCCATATTGGTCATAAACAGGTGTTCGCCGTGTTCGTGGAAACAGTGGAAGCTTGTCGCCGTGAATAACGCGTCGAGCATTGTGTTTTGCTGCAACAACCCCGATTCGACCGTGGCTTCCTTGAACCAGGTCCCCCACTCGTCCATGACCACGCCAATCCTGTGTCCCGGTGGGCTGTAGGCTTGGGCCGCGCCGATTGCCCGGCCTATGTGCGTGTCCATTACGTCCACGGCGTCTACAACCGCCGTATAGTAATCGTCCTCGGTGAAGTGCACGTCAGACACGCCTTGGCCGAGGACGGCGTAGATATGCAGCGCAATATAGTCCACGAGATGGCGGGCGCCCTCGAGCGCCTCGAGGAAGCGGGTGTCCCACTCGGGGATGCCCGGGTGCGACCCGCAGGCGATTATCTTCGCCCCCTCGCCGGCTGACGATCGCACATAGGTGGCGTGCTGCCGGAACAAATCCGCGTAGTATTCGGGCCGCATACTGCCGCCGCAGCCCCAGTTCTCGTTTCCAATCCCCCAGAATCTCACGCCGTAGGGCTCGGGATGCCCGTTCTCCTTGCGCATCTGGACAAGCGTCGAGGGCTGGTCGGCGTTGCAGTATTCGACCCACGCTCGGGTTTCTTCAGGCGATCCGCTGCCGACGTTGGCACAGAGGTAGGGCTCCGCGCCGACCATGGCGCAAAACCGCATAAACTCGTCCGTGCCGAATTGGTTGGTTTCGGGCTGTTTCCACCACAAGTTGTGTCTTCGCGGACGCTTATGGCGCGGGCCGATGCCGTCCATCCAGTGATAATTGTCGGCGAAACAACCGCCGGGCCAGCGCAAAGCGGGCAAAGCCAAGTTTTTCAGTGCGGACACGGTATCGAGACGGATTCCGCGCTCATGCTCGATCCCGGACTCCCCGCCCACCCAGATGCCGCCGTAAATGCAGCGGCCCAGGTGTTCGGCAAAATGCGCGTAAAGATAACGACTAATCTGGTGTTTCGGCTCATCTGCGAAAATGCGAAGGGATGTATTGCCGGACATTCACAATTCTCCACTGTTTTTTTGCCTATCGTATTGCCGTACGCTTCGAACGGGTCTCAGCCACGAACCACACATGCGCCGCATGATACGGATTCTTGCTTAGAAAAGAAACGTCGGATACCGGGAAGCAAAGGCTGGACCCACAGCCGCGCATAGACCGGCCCGCCAAAAGTCCGCCACAATGTCATTCCTGAGAGGCGTAAGCCCTCGAACGACGCGGACCTCGCTTCCCAGAGCGGCCTCAATGACGCCACCGACACAACCGCGCCCCGTCTCGGGCGGGGCTACCGCGCACACGCTGACTGGCGTTTTGGCAATCGCACCACGAACCGCGTATTGGCGGAATCGGCGTCCAAAGTGAGTTCGCCTTGGTGGGCCTCGATAATGCCCTTGGCAATACTCAGGCCTAGCCCAGTCCCTTTCGGAACCGGTTTGGTGGTGAAAAACGGCTCAAATATCCTGTCCGCAAGCTTGGCCGGAAGCCCCTGGCCGCTATCGGTCACGGACAGCTCGACGCTATCGTCAGAATCGTCGAAAGCGACGCGCACCCACTTCTGTTCCAGATTCTCGACGGCATCGTGGGCGTTGTTCAGTAGGTTCAGCAAGGCTTGCGAAAGCTGTACGGACCGGCATTCGAGGGCCAACTCCGGGGGAATCTCGCATACATCGAGCGCGATGTCGCGGGCCTCAAAGCGCGCGCGGCACACCTCGAGGGTGTCCTCGAGTACGTTTCGCAGCGACGCCGCCCTGAACTCCTCGCTGGCGCCGTCCCGCGACAGATTCCGCAGGCCGCGCACAATCCGTTGGATTCGCGCGACGTTGCGCGAGATGGTGGCCGTGATTCGGGCTATTCGGCCCGGATCCGCGAACCCGTTCCCGACAAGTTCCTCGAGTTGCTCGCTGCCGCCCGAAATAATGGCCAGCGGATTGTTGATTTCGTGCGCCACGCCGCTGGCCATGGCCCCAAGCGACGAAAGCCGGGCGGACGCGGCCATTTTCGCCTGTTGCTCGGCGATGATCTGCTCCGTTTGCTTGCGTTCGATGGCTGTACTAATCGCGCTGGCCGCCGAGCTTAGCAGGCCTGCGTGCTCCTTCGACCACACCACCTCGGGGCGGCACGCGTCGAAGCCAACGAACCCCCACCATTTCCCGCCGACATGCAACGGCAACGCGAGAATTCGCAGAATGCGCTGGGGCTCGAGAATGTCGCGCTCCGGTTTCGGGAACGCGGCAACGGCTCCCTCGATCACGCCGCCGTCCGACAGCACCTGCACCCATCGACCCATCCCGCCGGCGGCATAGTCAAATCCATGAAGGTCAGGATTCTCCATCTGCGGTTCCACGCCAGGCGCGCAGACCTCGAATCGCTGACTGGTCAGAAGGGGTCCGGAAGCATCCTCATGATTCTCGAACAAGTAGCACCGATCGGCGCCCGACACTTCCCGCAGCCGCTCGAGCACTTTGGGTAGCGCCCCGTTCAAGTCGCTCGCGGCCAAGAGTTCGGTCGATATTTCTGCCAGACACATCAGAAACTGCTCGCGGCCGCGCGCCTCCGCTTCCGCCAGCTTCTGGGCGGTCATATCGCGGAACAAACCGACGATGCACTG
>DUZM01000229.1 GCA_013349485.1 Candidatus Hydrogenedentota bacterium
CAGATCTTCGATCCGGCCGTTTGTGCATGATCCGATGAACACCTTGTTGATCGCGATATCCTGCATCGGCACGCCCTGAGCCAGATCCATGTATTCGAGCGCCGCTTCGGCCGCCGAACGCTCGTCGGGGTCGGCGATCTCCTCGAGCACCGGCGTCGTGCCGCCGATGCCTGTCACCATCTCCGGCGAGGTACCCCAGGTTACCTGCGGTTCGATATCGGCGCCGTCTAACTCGACCAAGCTGTCATACGTGCATCCCTCATCCGATGCCCACTGGGACCACTCGGCAACCAACTCGTCCCACGACGTGTCCTTGGGCAGAAACGCCCGGCCTTCGAGGTAGTCAAACGTCGTCTCGTCTGGCGACACGAGGCCGGCGCGCGCGCCGCCCTCGATGGTCATGTTGCACACGCACAACCGGCCCTCCATGGACATGTTCCGGATCACATCGCCGGTGTATTCGATCACGTATCCGGTGCCACCGGCTGTGCCGATCCTGCCGATAATGGCGAGAATAACGTCCTTGGGGGCGACGCCCGCACCCAAAGCGCCGTTAATACGCATCGCCATCGTCTTCGATTTCTTCTGTAACAGCGTTTGAGTTGCCAGCACGTGCTCGACCTCGCTTGTGCCGATTCCGAACGCCAGCGCGCCGAGGGCGCCGTGCGTCGCTGTGTGTGAGTCGCCGCACACGATCGTCATGCCCGGCAGCGTCAAGCCGAGCTCCGGGCCGATGATGTGCACGATGCCGTTGAGCGGGTCGTGCATATCGAAACACCGGATTCCGAACTCTTCACAATTCGTCGCCAATGCCTCGATCTGTTTCCGCGACAACGGATCCTCGATAGGCTTCGACCTGTCCTTCGTCGGGATGTTGTGGTCCATTGTCGCGAACGTGAGTTCGGGACGCCGCACCTTTCGGCGTGCCAGCCGCAACCCCTCGAACGCTTGCGGGGACGTCACCTCGTGACAATAATGCCGGTCGATGTAGATGATGGGGGACTGCCCCGCCTCCTCATGCACCACATGCGCGTCCCAGATTTTCTCATAGATGTTTCTTGCCATTGATTCTTTCCTCATGTCTAGCTCGCGGCCAGCTCTTTCCTCGCGACAAAACCGATCTCCCAAGCCGAAGCTATCACGGCGGGATCGTCTTGCAGAAACTGCTCCATTGCCAGTAACTCTTCCCAGGGAACGGCCTTCGCCAACTCATCGAATCGTTCTTGGCCCAATAGGCCCGGGAGTATCTGTTTGCCATATATCTTCTCGACCGAAAGCCCCGCTTGCCCCAGCGCACGCTCGATGGTCTCCGAGGAATACATATGACAAGTGAAGCAAACATCCGTGTGTTTATCTCGCGCCGTTCCTGAGTAGAGCGCCTCTTTGATCTCGTCCCAGGTCCGGGACCTATGTTTCCACCTGGCCCCTGTGTATTTCGACTCCACCGAGCCGATGAGGTAGCCGCCAGGCTCGAGAATCCTGTGAAGACCTTTCATGGCGGAAACGACATCCTCGCAGTAGCTGAGCGGTCCGCCTTCCGCAAGAATAAGCGAAAAGCAATTATCATCAGACTGACTCATGTCAGCAATGTCTGCTTTGACGAACCTGACTCTGGACAGACACCCTTTTGCCCGGGTGTTAGCGCGAGCCTCGTCCAACATGCCTTGAGAGATGTCGGCAAGCACGACATCATAGCCCAATTCAGCGATTCGGACAGTCCACAACCCGGTTCCTCCGCCGGCATCCAGAACGGGACTCGTCTTGTCTTCTGGCAGGCGGGATTCGATCAAATGCCACGTCGCGTCGCACTTCAGCTTATCGCTGAGGTAGAACGGGTGTTCCTTCGAGTCGTAGTCTTGCGCTACTCGGTCATAAAACTCCTCGACTTTCCGCTTCAGCACGGTGAACCTCCGTGTCTCGCTCCACCGGGGTCTTTGCGCTCAGAATCCGCCGAAACACCATATCCTCACGCCGTGCCCGAAGTACGGGTACGAGTGCGAGTAAGAGCAAGAGTACGTGCTATTATGCGTTATACTTCCTCAACAGGTCATCGAGTCCTTCCCGCAGCAGTTCGGCTTCACCCATACCCATTCGTTTGGCGATACGGGCCAGGCCCTGCAATTGCCCCTGGGTATAGTGGCTGGTCTTGGTGACCATTTTCTCTTCCCGACCCAGACACACCTTGTTGGGGCCGGTCACCTTCGCCCTATACAAAGCCTCGTTGGCTTTCCGGACGAGGTCCGTGTCGCTGTTGCCGTCGTCGGGATACGCCGACACGCCCGCGCTGATCGAAGCGGGCAGCGAGACGTCCTGTGTGCCGGCCCGCACGGTGTGCTCGCCGTCGAACGTGTCCCTGGCCTTTTCCGCCAGGAGAAACGCCCGTTCCCGCTCCATCCCCTCAAACAACGCCACGAATGCGTCGCCGCCGTAACGGAAAAGGGCGGCGTGATCGCCGAAAGTCTTGGATAGGTGCCGGGCCACTTCCCGCAGGACGGCGTCGCCAACCTCGTGGCCGTGCTCGTCGTTTAACTTGGCGAACCAGTCGATGTCGAAAAGCGCGATAGACACGCTAAGTCCTTCAGCAGCAGCAGCTTGCAGCGCCGATGTTAGGCGCTCCGCGAAGGCATCATAGCCATCCAGGCCCGTGAGTTGGTCGGTTCGTTGTGTGGCTCGAACGTGCATCGGATCACCTCCAGGCAAACTCCCTTTATGTTATCTCGGTCTTATGCGTAGTTTATAACACATTTGAGATACATATGTCAATATATGTATGGTTATTGTGGCAATCAGCGAAGCGTCAGGAACGCGCTGTTGCTCGCTTGATTGCCCTGCCCGAAGTAGACGCCGCTTGTGACGGGTTGCACGGACGAGGCCGCCTGGTTCACAATGGGATAGAGGCGCGATGAGCAGCGCGGGCGAGGGCAGGCGCATGGCCACAAGTAAATACCAGGGCGTCATCTTGGCGGCGGGGCAAGGCTCGCGAATGGGGCCTTTTGGAAACCGGGTCCCCAAGCCCATTGCCCCCATCTGCAACAAGCCCTTGGCGGCCTATCAACTCGATCATTTCCAGGCGTTAGGCATCGATGAGGTGTTTGTCGTCATCGGCCACTTGGGACACCGCATCAGTCAGACGCTCGGCGACGGGTCGCGGTGGGGGCTCACGATCCAATACGTCGAGCAAGAGCGCGCCCTCGGGCTGGCCCACGCCGTTTGCCAGCTCGAGGCCGAGATTAACCGACCGTTCGTACTTATGCTCGGCGACATCTTCTTCGAGGCCTCTCAACTGGACGGAATGGTGCGCGAATTCGAGGAGGAAAAGGCCGCTGCCGTCTTGGCCGTGAAACGAGAAACCGATCCCGAGGCCCTTCACCGGAACTTCTCCGTCGTGCTGGACGATGCCGGGTGCGTCCGGCGGGTGGTCGAGAAACCGGTGCGCGCAGCCGGCGTCTTGAAGGGATGCGGCGTCTACCTGTTTGACCTGGCCATATTCGACGCGATACGCCGCACGCCCCGCACGGCGTTGCGCGACGAATACGAACTGACCGACTCAATTCAGATCCTGATCGACTATGACTTGCCCGTCCGCGCGGTACGCGTTATCGAGTGGGATATGAACGTGACCTTCATCGGCGACCTGATCGCCTGTTGCCGACGCCAGTTGCGCGCGTTGGGCGCGTCCGAGTTGGTCGGCGAAGACTGCGACATCGCGACCGGCGCTGAGCTGGTCGAGACGGTGGTGGGCGACCGGGTCACCGTAGGTCATCCCATACGCCTGGAACGGTGCGTCGTCCTTCCCGACCTGGTCGTCGCCGGCGACCACGACTACAGCGACCGGGTCTTCACGGAAGACGGCGTGTTTGCCGCTTCCGACGCACATTGACCGCCGTCGCCCCGTCGCTCGCCGGCCAGACGGCACAAAATCGAGGGCGCCGTCAGTGCCCGAGGCCCGCCACCCGTTTCTCGAAGGGCTCGATGGGCGGTAGATTGCTCTCCGGTTTGTCCAGGTAGAAATACGCGCAGCTTGACCAGTCGTCCTGGCGCTCGAATAGCCCATAGGGTCCGGTATTGCCCGATTCCGACAGGTCCGCTTCCCTAAGCCCCGGACCCGCCAGATAGATCGGCTTGCCTGCGTTGTGCATTAGGGGTTTCGTATCGGGTCCCCAGCAACCGATCTGTTGGATCGTCACCCGAATGTCTTGCCCAAAGTAGATGGGATCCGGTACGTGTAGACGATAGAAACAATACTGAAGCTTTTCGTGATCGGCCACGTGGCACCCTTGGTATAGGTGGGCGTATTGACCCTGCCCCCAGCCGGTACCGATATAGTCTTCCGTCCCCGTGCCCGACAGCGTCGGAAACGCCTCATCGCCGTCCACATACACCTTGACCTCGCCTTCGCCCCACCACGAGTGGAAATAGCGCCCCGTATCGGCCATCACGCCGATGTTTACGCCAAGAAACCTGCCGCGCCCCGCCAGCTTCGGCAGCAGTTCGTAGTCCCGCTGAAGCTGCGTCGGGTTTTCCCTGCGATAGTGGGCATGGAAATAGGCGACCTCCTCGCCGTGTGCATCGCCGCGCGTATAATCAACGTCATAGAAGAAGGCCGGCTGGTCCTTGTCCGTTTCGTTGCGCGCCACGATCTTCATACCCGTCCGGAAAGGCATCGGGACGCAACAGTTGAAGCTCCGCCCCTCGGGACTCGAAAAAAGCGCGTTCTCAAACGTCGCCATCCTCCCGAGGCCGTGGCAGAAAAAATCGCCCACCGGCGCTGACACGGCCGGTTTTGACGCCCCATCCCAATACATGTCCAACCGGATCCCGCGTAGCATTTCCGGACTCCGGTCGCCAAGCGTGACCCATATCCGACGAACCATGCCGCTTCTACCGGTCGCTTCGGCCAACACCTTCTCTTCTCCCGCCTTCAGCACAAAAGCCGCAGAGCCCTTTCTGCCGGCATTGGCTTGCGCCGCCGCGCCCTTCTCGCCTTTCCAATTCTCCGCGCTGGCCCATCGCGTCTCTACGCCCTCCGGCAACACGAACAGCGGCGCCGCCCCGTTCCCAAGACATAAATCATCGCGCCCCACGCCAATGCCCTCCATCGATGCGCATCCAAGACACGTCAGAACCATCCCGGCAAACATAAGGTTGCGTATCTGCATTTGATCTCCCTCTCAACCCGAACAAGTCCCCGGCACTCCAGTGTAGCCGCGCATCTACCTGCAACTGCGTGGCACGAGCTTCCAGCCCGTGAATCATGGCCAGGATGGCCATGCCACTTCTTTTCCTGGGTCGCGGGCCTTGTATTTCCAGACATCTGTGTCGCTTCGCGACAGTTACCTGTGATTCATCCGAGGCACTCGCCTGCTGGCCGGCCTGCAGCCCGGCAACGACCCCCATGAGTCCCGAACCCATCTGCCAAAGAGGAAACCGAATGTTCGGTGGTCGAAACAACGACCTTTCTCCCAGCGCTATTTCATCTTGACCTCGATCGTGACGATCTTGTGCGGACCTGCCGAGAATGCGATGTCGTGCTGTCTTGTCACTTTCAGTTCACGCTCGCGCTTTTCGTTAAGCGTAATCTGCCAGGCGCGCGTCACAGCCGAATGAAACCGCACTCTGCCTTTTTGTGTCCGGCCGGTCGGGTTGTAAAGGCGAGCGACGAACGTGTTGCGGTCCTCGGCTTTCTTCAGCGTCGAAAAACACAATGCGGGATTATCAATCGCGAACAGAGAGGTCTCGTTCGGCGGCAAGGAACCTTGGTGGGCGCGCGTCTGCACCAGACGCGGCGCTACATTGAACAACTCGGCCGCCACCGGGATGTTGGCTTGCGACCAATCCCCGGCGTGCGGCAAAAGCGCATACCGGATCGCATGGTGTCCGAGACACTGGCCCCCTTTCTGGTCGGGGAAACTCGCGCCCACCCGCGTCTCGGTGCAAATCCAATTGCGGACCCCCCGCAGAAGCGACAACGCGACCGTTCGCTCCGCGTTATCGAGCACTTCGTACTCGGTCAAGCTATCGTTGAGAAAAGCAAGGCCGACCGCCCCGTCGGTCACGTCTAGGAATCGATCCTGCGGCAACGTGGCCATGTCCGGCCAGACGGTGTCGGCCGTGGGGCCTTGCGGCCGAATTGGGCGCCGGTCAACGGTAAAATGGCCCCCCGCGTCCGCGTGGGTCGCCTTGCTCAATCCGGTGGGGAACAGAACGCGCAGATAGTGGTCCTCATGGCGGTTCTCGAAGGCGAGGTTCACCTCGACATGCTGCTCGCCGGCGCGAAGCGTCACGGCGGTGCGGATCGTCAAGTCGGCCAGTTCGTCGCCTCGACGGTTCTGTTCTTTGTTGCCCCGAACGGGCAAACGCATCGTGATCTCACTGACGACCGTAGCCTGGAGCGGGCCCGATTCCTCACTCCATAGTTGCGCCGCGCATCCGAGCGACGTGTACGTCTTGTCAAACATCACGCGGTCATTCACCCAGTAGTCCCCGTGTTCGCCGCGATCCTCGTAATAGTTGAGCCCCCAGAAGGTTCGGCCCAGGCGTTTGTCGGTGAGGTCGAACGTCCCGTTTGGATTCATCTCGACCCGGAGGAAGACGTTCTCGAGCACGTTCGGCGCCGCCAGCAGCGTCCCAGTCCGCGCGTGCGAGTCCATCCTCAAAAGCAGGGACTGTCCCAAGCGAGCGAAGCGAGCGCGCGGACTGTCCCTGTTTTCAGCCCCGGTTTCGTCCCAACCGGCTTCGTCAATTGAGCCGACCCGGAAAATCTTGTACCCGCACGCCGGCACGGTGCCCGTGTCGAAAAAGACCCGATGCCGCTGACAGTTGTACGGGAACGCGCGCGTATGGAGTTCCGCCACACAATACGTCTCCGGCGTCCGTCCTTCCCATTGCGTCGACATCGCGCGGCCCGATGCGTCAAACAACACAAGTCCCTCGGGATCGAACGGCCAGTTGGGGTTGCGCGGTACCGTGTCCGGCATGTTAATCCACGCCTCGGCGATTTCGCGCCGCGGATACGGCAGCGGATTGAAGATGACTATCAGCACGTCCTCGTCGCGGCACCTGGTCATGTCAATGCGCCGCACAAGGTCCTGCATGGCGCGGTTCCCGAGCGTGTGTGACAGCTCGATAACCTGATTGAGGCGGTAGGCGACGTCGTCCGCCGTCTTGTCTTGCGTCACCCCGTTCACCGAGTCATGTGGATGCGCCTCGAGCAGAAAGCGCCAAGCCTCGCCGACCAACTGTTCCTGATATGGCGCGCCGGCCATGGCCGCAACCACACTCAACGGCTCCGCAAACCGAATGAGCATATTCTGCGCTTTCTTATTAAGCCGCTTGAGGTAAAGCCGCGTCGCGAGCGCGTTGCCGGTGCAGGCCGCCGCCGGGCCGTCCCGAAGCTCGCCTTCCACCACGGCCAGCGTTGTCTTGTCGATCTTGCGCTTCAGCACCCGGAGAAATGCGGGCATCGTGGTGTGGACCCACTCGCGCTCGGGATCGGGGTCGACCTCGTTAAGGCGCTCGATCATCTCGGAGACCATCGGCTGGGCCGCCGTGTAATCGCACCCGTTCATCATGAGCCGGTCATCGGGGAGCACGCTTTCATCGGTTGTGGCCCAAACCGCCTCGATCATCTCGGGCGTGATGGTATCAGGATGCCATCCCCCCGGGGCGTCCAGCATGAAATGGTCCTGAACCATAGCTTCGGCGTCGGCCCGGTGATAAGCCACCCCCCCCCGCGACCAGTCGTATACCCAGTCAGGACCCTCGTGGTCCACGCCGAATAAGGCCGACAAGTGCACCTTGAAACAGAAGTTCTGTCGCCCCAACGCGCCGAACCGCGTCGACAACAATTCGCTTCCGTCCGGCCCGCGCCACAGAAACTCGGAGTTGGGTGCGCGATGGGTCCCCACCTTCTTGCCGATCATGGCGATCTCGATGCCGAATCCGGCGTAAATCTGCGGCAATTGCGCGGTCTGGCCCCACCCAAACGGCGTGTAACCGACGTTGAATACACCGCCGAGCTCCTTGGCGCGGCGATGGCCCCACAACAGGTTGCGCACCATCGATTCCCCGTCAATAGGGTATTCGTCCGGAAGCAGCAACCAGGGCCCAATCTGAAACTTGCCGGCCGAGACGAGCGCCGTTATCCGACTGCGCATCTCGGGGCGCGCTTCGAGGTAGTCGAGCACGGGGATCACCTGACCGTCCAGCAGAAAACCCGGATACGCGCCCGACTCAAGCACATCGACCAGCTCATCCATAAAACCAACCAGCATCAGCCGCGTCTCCCAGAACGGGTACCGCCACTCACGATCCCAATGCGTGTGGGACACGACGTGGGCAATCCGTTTCTTTCGCTTACTCGATTTCCCTCTCATCAATTCACTCCTATTCGAGCCAAACACCTCCGGCTACGACAACGGATAGCCAGCACACTCGCGCACGGCCTCGTAAAGGGCGACCAGATTCTCGCCGGGAACCCGGGCCTGAACGTTGTGAATCGTATTAAACACGAACCCCCCGCCGGCGCCAAGCACGCGAATGCGTTCGCGGACCTCCGCGCGCACCTCGTCGGGCGTCCCGAACGGCAGCGTGCGTTGCGTGTCAACGCCGCCGCCCCAAAATACGATTCGGTCGCCGTACGCTGCTTTAAGCTCCCCCGGATTCATCGCCGCCGCCGAACACTGCACCGGGTTCAGAATGTCGAATCCCGCCCCAACGAAATCCTCCAAGAACGCCCGCACCGAGCCACACGAATGAATGAACGATTTCCACGACGTGTGCCCGTGTATCCAATCATTTACCCGCTTGTGAAACGGCTTGTAAAGATCCCGATACGCCGCCGGCGAAATGAACGGGCCGTACTGCGTCCCAAAATCCGTGCCCGTCACAAACACAGCGGTCACGGCGTCCCCGACAACCCGCCGGATCCGCTCCCAATTCGCCAAGGCGCGATCGCACTGACGCTCGAATACCTCGTATACATAGTCCCGGCGCGATGCCGTGCTCACGTACCACTCCGCAATGTCCCGGATGCCCTTCGGATACTTCAGCCACGGCGCCGGGAC
>DUZM01000265.1 GCA_013349485.1 Candidatus Hydrogenedentota bacterium
ACCGGGCCGCGATTTCGAGCGTATTGGCAATCGCTTCGGGCCATTGCGCGAAAAGCTCTTTCATTTCGTCGGGACTGCGGAAATGGAACTCGTGGGTCGGGAAACGGAATCGGTTCTCATCGTTGAGCGTCGAGTTGGTTTGGACGCACAGGAGAACTTCGTGGGCTTCCGCGTCGCTCTTGTCGAGATAATGGCAGTCGTTGGTGGCTATCACTTTGAGTCCGTGCCGGTCGGCCAGTTCCACGAGAACCGGGTTGATCTGGCGTTCTTCCGGCATGCCGTGATCCATGAGTTCGATCACGAAGTTGTCTTTGCCGAAGATCCCGACGTACTTCTCGATAGCGGCATTGGCGCCGTCAAGGTTGTCATCGAGTACGAGTTGGGGGATCTCACCGCCCAGGCAGGCCGAGCCCGCGATCAGGCCGGCGTGATATTCCGCCAAGACTTCGTCGTCCACCCGCGGCTTGTAATGGTAGCCTTCCAGAAAGCCAATTGTGCTGAGCCGGCAGAGGTTGTGGTACCCTTCTTCGTTTTCACACAGGAGCAGGAGATGGCTGTGCGATTCTTTCGGGGATCGGGCCGATCTGTCGAAACGACTGCTCTTGGCGACGTATAGCTCGCAGCCGAGAACGGGTTTGATGCCGGCCTTGTCGGCCGCGAGAAAGAAGTCTACCGCGCCGAACACGGCGCCGTGATCGGTGATGGCACACGCGGACATGCCGTAGTCCTTGCACCGGCTGAGTATCTCGTGAATTTTGCAGGCGCCGTCCAATACGCTGTACTCGGTGTGGGTATGAAGGTGGACGAACCCGGCGCTCATGAAATGCACTCCATTAGCACGCGCAAGGCCGCCTCGGCGGTTTGGCGTTTCACTTCTTCGCGGGTACCCGAGAACTCGTTTCGGATGGCCCATGTTTGATTCGCCTTGGCACAGGCGACGTACACCAGGCCGACGGGTTTTCCTGCCGTCCCGCCGCCGGGGCCTGCAATGCCCGTTACGCCGAGGCCGATATGGGCGGTAAACAGCCTGCGGACGCCCTCGGCCATTTGCTTTGCCACGTGTTCGCTTACCGCGCCGTGGGCGGCGATGTGCTCTGCCGGAACGCCCAAGACACGGGTTTTTGCGTCATTGGCGTAAGCCACCACGCCGCCCAGGAAGTATGCCGACGCGCCGGGCACATTGGTGATCCGGTGGGCGATCAGGCCGCCCGAACACGACTCGGCTACGGCCAAGGTAAGCTTTCGTGCCTCGAGCCGTTCACCGATGATATGTTCAAGCGCGCCAGCGGACGTCACTGCGTATTTCCCCAGTTTTTGGATGTGCTAGCCTACCACCGGCCTTGCGTCCAGGGCAAGTGCGATGATGATGTGCAACCGGGCAGCGCAGAGCGTACGAGGCGCCTCAGGCTGGGGTCGGCAGGCCGGGGACATTCTTGTTTTTCGCGTTTTATTGGTTATTCGGCGGCAAGCTGCCAGCTAAATATCAGCGTACGTTAGTTCGGTTTTCTATGAATTTGCGAAAATGCTCGTGTATAGGTTACACTTAGTTTTGAAAGGCAGTCGGTTGGTGTGGGGTGGTTTATTAAGGTACGTGGGGACAGTCGTGCACCGATACCGTGTGTGTGTGGCGGATGATTGCGTCGAAACCGCCACCGTTCTTTGTGAGGGCCTAGCCCTTCACAATTATGACAGTATTGCCGCGTATTCGGGCGAAGAGGCGTTGCAGGTCTGCCAAGAGGGGGACGTCGACCTGATATTGCTCGACGTTTACCTGCCGGGCATTGACGGGTATGAAGTGTGCAAGCGCCTGAAACAATCGACGAAGACGCGCAATGTCGTGGTCGTCTTCGTAACGGTCAAAGGCGCCCAGGAAGACATTTCGCGGGGGTTCGCCCTCGGCGCGGCCGACTATATCACGAAGCCGTTTAATCTTCCGATGGTCATGGTCCGCGTGGATGCGGCCATGCGCCGTCGCGAGGGCGCGCCCACCATCGACACCGATCTCGAGAACTCGCCGGAAACCATCTATACGGATCCGCTCACGGGATTGCGGAGCGGCCAGTATCTCCTGCAGCGTTTGCAGGAGGAAGTCGAGAAGGCGCACCGCTACGATTTCCCCGTATCGTGCGTGGTATTCGATGTGGACGACGTTCGGCCCCTTGACGCCGATTTGGGTCCGGTATCGCTGGACGATTTGTTGGCCGAGGTGGCCATGACGGTGCGCAAGTATTCGCGCGCGTTTGACGTGGTCGGCCGTTACGACGGGACGCTTTTTGCGGCGATTCTGCCGCATACGCCCCTGGCCGACGCGACGAAGTACGCGCAGAAAATCATGTATGAGATCGACGCAACCACGTTTTCCGATCCCAACTTTCCCACCGAAGCATCGTTGAGCGTTGGGATTGCGGCCTGCCAGAATGGCAGCGCTCACGGCGCGGACTACGTGTTGGGCGAGGCCATGCGGGGCCTGTTTCAGGCCAAAAGCCTGCCCGGCGACCGCCTGGTAGCGCGCAGCCTGTCCGCAGGGTAAGCGCCCCTCTTCGCATTACGGATTACCCGTCAAAACTCTCCCTGGCCGTCATTGCCGGCAAGGATGCCCGCCCAGACGTCTGGCGGGGTAACCACTATGGCGGGATTGCAGGAGGGAGTCTCTGCCGATGGCTATTGCGTTCTCAGGATGGCTGGCCTGGCCTTGTTAGCAGTTTGCCCTGTGTCAGGTGAAAATTCAATCCGTGGCACGAGGGTATTCTTGAGGAAGGACGCAGTAGCCGGGAAGTCCAACTGGTACTGCGCGTGTTGCAGGCTGCCTCGTTGATGACTTCCGGTGGCCACGTCGGGGCTCGGCCTATGAATCGGCACGAGTTCGAGATGTGCGAGGCGTTATTTCGTGGCTTGATGTATACTAGGCGAGCGAAGTGTCTTGCGTGTGCGCGGCGCCTTTGAATTGGGGATACGGTGACGCAAATGATGTGTGCGCTGGAATCATTAACTTGCGCTAAAGCAACGCAATCGCCCGTTCTTCACGGAGCTGCTTGTGGAGAGTCTTCCACGACCAGGCAGCGCATTGCTTGTGAGGCGCCCAATAGTCGGTTTGCGCGTCGCGCGCGACAGTGGGTAATGATTCTCAGCGTTCTGGTTGTAAACATAAGTAGCAACGCTTTGACGCTCGGCCAGATTGAGCATGTGTATCAACAGAAGCAGGAGGCACTGGGAACGTTTCTCTTGCACTATAGGGCTGAAGAGAATTTTGAGAAGTCCGACGGTTCAACGAGTCACAAGCAATTTGCGCGTCAGTTGCTGACGGACAGTGTTAGGTTTCGGCTGGGGAAGTCGATTGAAGACCCATCCAGTGGCACACTAAGACCTCTGAACATAAAAACTTATGATACGGAGACGTTCAGGGCTCTATCGTTTGATGTGCATGGCAGTCCGAACGAGGGAAGCATACAGGCACCTCCTACCATACCGCATGCCCGTGACCAAATCTCCTATAATCCGGTGGCGCTCGCCGGCCTTCTTGACAGCTCAAGCTATTGGGAACCGGGAGCGTCAGGAGATATTCCATTCATGACGGATGTAAGTGCGTTGGCACGGGACCCGCAGGCTAGGGTTCTTGAAGACCCGGTACCGATCAACGTGGCAAGGGCATATGTCGTTGAGTGGCCTGACAGGGCCCCATCCTGTTATGCGTTTCTGGCTTTCTGCGGACAAGAATCTGGCTCTTCTGAGGTGTGAGTTTTACCGCCCAGGAGACTCAGGCGAGTTTGTGCCGACGTTTCGTGTTATCAATTCGGACTATATTGAATTCAAACAAGGATTGTTTGTCCCGCGCAGATCGGAGTTTCAGCGTCCTATCACGCTTTCTGCCTTGGCTGATAATTCTGAAGAACGCACCCCTGTATACCCGCAGATCTTGACATTTGAAGTCAGTGCCCTTCAGGTGGGTGTTGCCGCGACGGACGCCGATTACCGCCTGGAGTTTCCCGAAGGCGTACTGATCAAGGACGATCTAGGGGGCGGCGTAACGTACGTTCAGGGCGAGAAGCTCAGTCTGAAAGAACTCCTCGACCGAGACACTGAAAAGTGTTCCAATGCAATCAAGGACGGCCTAGCTCGGGACATTATTTCTGAACCTTCTAGTCTGCTCGCGTCACAACAGGAGCCATCCGCCCGCCGTCAGATTACCAGGTGGTTGATTCCTATCGCAGTCTCGTGCGTCGGCGTTCTGATGGTTGTGCTCTGGGCACAGCTGTTCTGCGGGCACGAACGAGGTAGCTGCAAGAAAAACCAGCTTCCTGCTTCTTCGATCCGGGGTGCTTGATTACCGTAATGAGAATTCGGTAATAGTGGTTTCTTCGGGAGGGGTGTGGGGAGACCCTTTCTTTGGGAAGGGAAAGGGTCTCCCCACACCAAACCAAATTCCAAACCAGCTGAACGGTTCTGCGGCGGAGGCCATATGCGTCAGTTCGAGTGTTTGTGGGTGCTTTCTGCGCTTGTTTTGATCGTGGCCGTTTCTGCCGGCGCATCCGGCAACGAGGGAATGGAGCGGCAGATTCGAGGTGATATGGATATGACAACAATAGAGAATTCGCGATTATCGCTTGGGTTCGACCTGGGGCGTGGCGTCGAACTCGTGAGCATTGTCGACCATTGCGACGGCCACGACTACCTCGGGGAACAGGCGCCAGAGGGCGCGTGCCGCAGCTTCTTGGCGTATTACTTGAAAGATGCCGCCGGGGAATTCACGCCCTATAGCGGCCGCGACCACCTCGAGGTGACCGACGCAACAGTCTCGAAGGCCGGCGATTCGCTCCATATCGAGGCGCGGGCCGTTTCCGCGCCGCTGACGTTTGTCCTTACATGCGTAGCGCTGCAAGGCGAAACCGCCGCCATTTGCTCGTTGCGTGTGCGCAATGAGTTCGAGGAGCCGACCTTCCTCAAGGTCGAGTGGCCTCTGTTGCAATGGATTGACCCAAAGGGAGACCCGGAAAAGGCGATGGGGGCCGTGCCAATCGAGATAGGCGGTTTCGGCCCACTTCACGAGCACATACCCCTAAAAATGGGCGTCAACCCCCGTGTAGGCCAAGCAACGGCCTTCAACTCGCTAAACGTCGGCGCAATATTCGACCCGGCCGGCCGCGGCGGCCTTTTCCTTGCGGCGGTCGATGCCGCCCAACCCTTGCAGCTGGTTGGAGTCGACGCACACAGCGTAGTCGGAAACGGCGTTGTCCTCCTGCACCCGCACGAGGAAGTAACCTTCCCGAGAATGGCAATCGGCGTGCACGATGGCGATTGGCGCAAGGCGCTTGACTACTATCGGGAAAACCGTACGCCCCGTTGGGCGTTTCCGAATACGCCGGCATGGCTGCGCGACGCCGGTGCGGTTTATTCCACGGCAGGCGTGGGGGCCGGCGCCATCTATATGACCGTGGACATCCAGGCCAGGCTAAAAGAGCAGATCGGCTCGTTTGACAACCTCCCTAGACTGCTCGAACAGGCCCGCGGCCTTGGCACGGACGTCGTCTATGTCGTCGATCATTACGGCGGTTTAGAGGAAGGCGGGATCACCCCGTACATGAACAAGGGCGACTATGTCCCAAGGGGCGACATGGGCGGCCCCGAAGCCTTCAGACGCGGTATTGCAGAAGTTCATAAACTTGGCGGCCGCGTCGTCGTTTACGTCGAGCCGTTTATCGTCTACCCACGCTCACAAGTCGGCAAAGCCAATGGTGAGGCCTGGAGCATCTACAAGCTCGACGGAACACCATACGAACATTACCGCGGCTATTTCAGCATGGATGCAACTAACCCGGGCTGGCAGGCACACCTCGCGGCAGTGGCGCACAGACTCGTCGCGGAATACGGCGTGGACGGCATCTACCTGGATTCCTACGGGTGGCAGTGCAACTGGCCGTTTACCCGTTACAACGACCCAACGCCGCATTCAGGCGCAGAATGGAACCAGGGGGTCCTCGATACGCTCGAGGCCGTTCGCCGGGCGGTGCGGTCGGCCGACCCCGACGCAGTTGTCATGACCGAATCATACAACGACTTCATGCACGAATATGTTGACGGCGGGTTGGACGCTTCCTTCGCGTGGCTGCGCGCGATCAACGATGACAGAATTGTCGCCTCACCCATCCGCTACGCCATGTCCGAAGCCAACGTTTTCAGCAACGGCCGCGACATCAACGGCCTTAATCAGGTGTTCGCGGCGGGCCACAACCTCGCGCTCGACGCACACTGGCTGCCCCATGCCGATTACGTCCGGCGCCTCGTCCAAATCCGCAAGCGCTACAAAGACGCCCTCGTTTCCGGCGCCCAGGCGTATCAGCCCAAAACAGAAAGCGACGCCGTGGCCGCCTACTTCTACCAAGGAGCCAAACACCAGATCATTACCGCTGTGAACATTGGCGAAACCGCTTACGAAGGCCGCCTCGTACTCCGCCAAGGCGAAGCAGAGAGTGTATGGCGCGCTCTCCTCACCGACGAGACGATTACAACCAACACCGACCCCGCCAAGCCTGCCATCCCGATTAGCATTCCAGGAAAAGGCCTGCGCGTCCTCGTGCGTCACACGTGCATTCAGAAAATGTGACTGTTTACGTGCTTCTTACTTCAGTTCGTTGACCAGGCCGTGGGCATAGTCAATCACCTGCTGCCTGTCTGAAACGCCCGACGACAGGACTTTCTCCCAGAACTCGCAGAATCCCTCGGGGACGTGCGGCAGTTGACGGACTGTCTGGAGCAGGGCTCTCTTCCGCCCAGGGAAAAACTGCGCGTTTCGCGCGAACAGGATGAAGAGACAGTCGTAGTAGAACTTCACAAGCCATTCCATGGCTTGGGCATAATCGCCTCGGTGGACCGACTGGATGAGTAACTTCATCGGGCAGTCGAGGGCAACGGACCTAATCCAGTCAAGATATTTCTCGGGGTACGGCAGTGTTCCCAGTCGTTCCTGTAGCCGGGTAATGTCGCCGTGTCTGTCAAATAACACTTGGCCCGTGCGCAACGCGTGCATGAGCCCGGCGTCGAGCTGTTTGCAATTCAGCACGTCTTCGATTTGCTCGTCAACCGAGGACGGATCGAGGACTTCGAACTCGACACACAACCCATCGAACAAGTACGCCGGCGAATCCAACGGGAAATGGATGGTCGTTGCATCGTCGTCGCGCTTACCCCCCATTTCGGTGCAGATCTCGCAGATTCTGTCAACGAGGCCTTCCCTAGCCTGGCCGAAGACTCTCAAGTCCAAGTCGGAGAACGCGTCAGGTTTGCCATACGCGCACGAGCCAATCGCCATGACGCCCAGGATCTCTCTAGTCGCAGAAAGCCGCCGGGCAATCCGACCTCCACACGCGATGATTTCCTCGGCAGTTACAGGACGAAGCTCTACTTCGTTCCCTCTCGCGTTTCGAATACGTTCCATGACGCCAGTACGTCCGAGTGGGGCGGCCCACTGTCCCCTCCATGATGCAGTGCATCCTCGTTGGTTGGATCTTCCAGCAGACCCTAGTCCTAGACTCCCGGGAAGTCGAAATTACTGCACTTTTCGCAGCGGTAACCCTCCGCCCCCAGTGAGTACGCGTCCTCGCTCAGGGAAATCACGGCGCCGCACTTCGTGCATGTTGTGGGCTCGTACTCGGGCGGATCCTCGAGCTTCTCGAAATTGTATTCGTTGGTGCCGTACCAAACGTACATTTCCGTCTCGAAACTGTCTCTGCATTGTGCACAGTCATTCCAGCGTCCAGGATGCTCCTCCGTGAAATGATATCCGCAGAGCGTGAAACGGCGATGGTTTCTGTGGCAACTGTTGCGTGCGTACGAGAAAAGCACATAGTCGCTCTCGTCGTCACAGATCCACTGGCCGCAGCATTCGGTCTTAGTGAGATTCTTTGTCTTGCCGCAAAGACCACATCGCGGTTTTGCCTCCGGCTTTCGTGCGCGCGGTTTGGCTTTGCTTTTCTTTCCTTGTCTTTTCCCTGTTGCCATGCATACTCTCTCCTCATACCAGTTTTTGCCACCTTCCGGTACTTCGTTAAAGACCTTTTTCCAGAAACGCATCGCTTTTCACGATGTATTCCTGCCTTTCATGCACGTTTGGAAACCGATCGACCTCCGATCATTTCGCGGTTTTGGCGACAACGACCATGGTCTCGCCGAATAGTATCGGTAGCGACATCATCTGTTTGCGAGTCTCGGCGATTTGCTCGCGGTGCTCTTGGTTTTTCGCACCCCGTCCCAGCGCGAGCCGGGTTGCGAGATATTGGACGGGCGCCCACGGTGCGTAGAGCCAATTGATGGGCCGTATTCGGTTTGTGGTTATGGTTTCTATCCGAAATCCGTTTGTGTGCAGCATGTACCGGAGGCTGGGAAACGAAAGCATGTTGATGTGATGTCGAAGCGCCGGGGCGCTTTCTTCAAGTGGATGCTTGCATTTGCTGTGAAACCCGGTTAGGAGCCACCGCCATCGAGAACGCAGGGACGAAATGTTGGGTGTCGTGATGAATAAACGGCCGCCCGGACGGATTATGCGGCGGCATTCCTTGATGAAATCAAACGGGCGACGGATGTGCTCGATGCCCTCGATGGAGCAAACAGCATCGAAGGCATCGGTTTCAAACGGTAGCGGCTTATCCATATCCAGGATATGAAACGGTACGTCCGGAACGTCCGGGTGCTTTGCCAGATCTGCCGCGATCACGTTGTATCGGGCATCGAGCAGGCGTTCTGTGAACACGCCGATGCCGCATGGGATATCCAGCGCCTCAGCGGAAGGGGAATAGCTTGCCCGCAGGAGGGCAAACACGGTGTCGTAAGTTCTCTGCATACCTGCGCGGGGGAAAACCGTCCGCGCGGGTCGGCCATGTTGGTGGGTTTTTCCTTGAGCAGTCACAATCCGCCGCCCTCAGCTTTTCTTGCGCAAGGTTTGCGCGTTCCAGAGACTTATTCCCCGCCTACGGCCAGGCTAGTGCATCTCGGCGACAGCGCTCAACGTTTGTCCGGGTTACTGCTTATGGCTTCGGCGATAAGGTCGAAATATTGGACGCATTGGCGCACCTC
>DUZM01000161.1 GCA_013349485.1 Candidatus Hydrogenedentota bacterium
GCAGCACGTTGGAGAACTCCTTGTAACGCAGCGCTGCGTTGGCTTGCCGTTTCAATGAACGCATCTGGCGTTGGACTTCGGCGATGATGTCGCCGAGGCGCAAGAGGTTCTGTTCCGCGGATTCGAGCTTACGCATGGCAACGCGCTTGCGCGACTTGTACTTGATGATGCCTGCCGCTTCTTCAAACAGGAATCGGCGATCTTCGGGCTTGGAACTCAGCACCATGTCGATTTTGCCTTGCCCGACCAGCGAGTAGGCGTTAGTTCCGATGCCTGTGTCCATGAACAACTCGAGGATGTCTCGGAGTCGGCACGGGGCTTTGTTTACGAGGTATTCACTTTCCCCCGAGCGGTATATGCGGCGGGCGATCTGGACTTCCGCGAAGTCCACCGGAAGCTGCGAATCGGCGTTGTTGAAGACGAGCATCACTTCCGCCATGCCCACGGCGTGACGCTCTTCGCTTCCGTTGAAGATCACGTCCTGCATATGGCCGCCGCGTAGACTTTTCGCGCTTTGCTCGCCAAGCGCCCAGCGGACGGCATCGAGAATGTTGCTTTTCCCGCAGCCGTTCGGCCCGACTATGGCGGTGATACCGGGTTCCAGCCGGATGATTGTGCGTTCCGGAAAAGACTTGAACCCGGTAAGTTCGATCTGCCTGAAATGCATCGCGTATGTCGATCCTCAGCTTGTCGAGACTTTATGGACGCGTCTCTTCGACGCGCGCAATGCGTTCGATGGTTCGGGCGCGCCCCGTGGCGTCGTCCGCCTCGACGACGACGCCGCACAATCCAGGCCGGGCGCGGCCCGCCTTAAACTGCGTGGGCATGCCGGTAATGAATCGGTGTATCGCCAGGTCGCGCTCGACCCCTATGACCGAGTCAAGCGCGCCCGTCATCCCCACGTCGGAAATGTAGGCCGTCCCGTTGGGAAGAATCCGTTCGTCGGCGGTTTGAACATGCGTATGGGTGCCGATCACGGCCGTGCACAACCCGTCCAGGTACCAGCCCATCGCCACCTTTTCGGCGGTGGCCTCGGCGTGAAAATCGACCAGGACCAGCGGCGTGACCTCCCGAAGCCGCTCGACCTCCCGTTTCCCCACCACGAACGGACAGTCGACGCAATCCATAAACACGCGTCCTACCAGATTGACGAACCCCACCTGTCGCCCATCGGGAAGTGCGTAGACGAGTGCCCCTTGGCCCGGCACGCCGGCAGGAAAATTCGCCGGCCGAACTACATTGTCGAGCGCGTCAAGCCCCGTCATGAGTTCCTTTTTCTTCCAGGTATGGTTCCCGAGTGTGATGATCTGCACCCCCGAGCTTTGAAGCTCGACGAGCACCTCCGGTGTGGCGCCTATCCCGCCAGCCGCATTTTCCCCATTTGCCACCGTTAAGTCAACCGCGCGCTCAGCGCACAGGCCCGAAAGCCAACGGGCAACGCACTGCCGACCCGCGCGCCCCACGACGTCCCCTATGAAAAGAATCCGCATCCACGAGACTCCTTATCCGCCAGACGTAGCCGAAGCACTGACACGCGCATGTTGAAAGTCCCCAAGGAAGTCAGCATTCAGGAGTCGGTATGACGTCTCAAGACGGAAATACCCGTTGCTTTCAGCAGACCCAGACTTCTGACTCCCGAATCCCCTTACTGGATGCATGGCCCGCTGAGACGTGCTGCATCATCCGCACGGGGCGCCGCCCGATTGGCTGGCCCAGCTTGCGCCCACGCGGATTCGGGCGCCGCCAGTTGGCCGGCCGCTACTTGGCCGTCTCGACGGCCCGCGTCTCGCGCACCACGGTGACCTTGATCTGGCCCGGGTATACCAACTCGCCTTCCACTTTTCGGGCCACATCGCGGGCCAGTTGCATGGCCTCGGCGTCGTTGACCTTGTCCGGATACACGACCACGCGCACTTCGCGGCCCGCCTGAATGGCGTAGGCCTTCTCGACACCCGAGAAGCCGTCGGCGATCTTTTCGAGTTGTTCCAGCCGTTTGATGTACGACTCGACGGTTTCTCGGCGCGCGCCCGGCCGCGCCGCCGACAGCGCGTCCGCGGCCTGCACCAACGCGGCAATAATGGTGTCTTGCGTCGTTTCATCGTGGTGCGCGGCGATAGCGTTGGCGATGACGTCGTTTTCGCCGTGCCGCTTGGCCATGTCGCGGCCGATAGCCGCGTGCGAACCCTCGACTTCGTGGTTGAGCGCCTTGCCGATGTCATGGATAAGGCCGGCCCGTTTCGCTTCTTGGGCATTCACGCCGAGTTCCGCGGCCATCAGTCCCGCCAGATGCGCGACCTCCTTCGAGTGCTGTAACACGTTCTGGCCGTATGACGTACGGTACTGGAGCCGGCCGAGAAGCTTCACGATCTCGGGATGGAGGCCGTGGACGTCGCTCTCCAAGCAGACCTCTTCGCCGGTTTCCTTGATGGCTTGGTTAAGTTCTTCGGAAACTTTCTCGACCATTTCCTCGATCCGGGCGGGATGGATCCGGCCGTCGGTAATAAGTCGATCGAGTGTGATGCGTGCCACCTCGCGCCGAATCGGATCAAACCCGGACAAGATCACCGCCTCGGGCGTGTCGTCGATGATGATGTTGATGCCCGTGGCGTTCTCAAGCGCCCGGATATTCCGGCCCTCCCGGCCAATAATCCGGCCTTTCATTTCGTCGTTGGGCAGGTGCACCACGGAGACCGTCGAGTCCGTAACGTGGTCGGCGGCACACCGTTGAATGGCCTGGGTAATAATCCAACGGCCTTTCTTCTCGGCGTTCTCGACCAATTCGTCCTCGATCCGTTTGAGCCGGACGGCCGTGTCGCGCCGGACCTCCGTTTCCAACCGGTTGATGATGGTCTTGCGGGCCTCGTCGGCCGTCATGCCGGAGATGCTCTCGAGTTTTGCCGTCTCCTCGGCGATAAGGCCTTGCAGGCGCTCCCTCTCCTTTTCGAGCGCCTTCTGACGTTCGGTCAAGGCCTGCTCTTTCGTGCTGAGTTCATTGCCCTTGCGCTCGAGCGCATCGAGCCGTTTGTCGACGCCTTCCTCTTTGGCGAGAATGCGTTTCTCGAGGGCAACCAATTCTTTGCGTTGTTCTCTGGCCTCCTTCTCGACCTGCGCACGAAGTTCTATCCGTTGCTCTTTGAGCGTAGTCTTGGCCTCTTTGATCGTCGAAGCGGCTTCACGTTCAGCATCGGAAATCGTCTGGGCGGCCTCGCGCTTGGCCTTCCCGATGAGACTCCGCCCTATCAGACGCGTGGCCGTCATGGTCACCACGCACCCAACGATGAAGGCCGCTGCGATCCACAAGAGGGCTTGCGGATCCTCAAGCAGCTGCATTGCCAAATACCTCCGTCCCCTCGGCAGGGGTGATGCAATTCTACCTCGGAGTCGCGAGAGGCATAGCGAGGAAAGTCGTAAGCCTATAAGCTCAAACAGGTTCGGAGTGAGTATCGAAATGAACAAAACCTGCAGAAGCCATAGGCAGGCATGGCTGATATGTCAGAACCGCCCGAAAGGCGAGTGCTAAACATCCGTCGCGAACCCTTGCTGTCTCTCGTGTAACGCCGAGTACATTTTGTAGTATGGCAGACATTATACGTTTGCCATCCCAAGAAGTCAACGAATCAGGCAAAAAACCACCGCGAACCGATTAAAATGAGTATAATAATAAAACAGCAAATAACGGGGCCTTGCCTGACCGACGAGGCGATACGCATATGCGTTCCAGAGGGCCATCGACCGCCGGACGGTGAAGCAGAGGCCACCGGCTACGGCTCCTGTTTCACCCACAGTAGGCTGTGCTCAAAATCCAGCACAAACTCGGTGTCTCGGAAAAACTGAGTTCCCAATAGCGGCCTATTGCCCAACTTCTCGAAGGCGTCTTCAGGATATATGCGAACGACCGCCTTCTTGACAACTCTTTCGCCAACTTCGAGTTCTGGGACTACGGCCTTTCTGCAATTGAACCTCCCTGTGCCGCCTTCGGGGTACCATCCAGTAGAGTCCTTAAGTGAGGTAACTTTCACTCGATGCCGCATGTCTTCCCACAATCGGTCACTGATAGCCAAGCCACGTCCGTCGCCCGTGTCAACCCTCACTTCCATGTCCCGGCCTGCAATCGGAATGTCTGCAACGAGTATAGGAGCGCCATCTTGCTCTTCCACAACCTTGCAGGAGTACCGAGCCCAACGAGCCGGTTCATCTGGGACAAAGGATTCTTCATAGGAAAGCCGCATTTCCTTGCTTTGAGCGTCAAAGCCAATGTACTTGAATAGCCGCATCATTTTCAGCCCAAGGATGAAGGACTTGTCCCGAAACGGAAGGCCAAACGCTCGAGCTTGCAGGTGATACTCTCGATACAAACATGGTACATCGGTCAACGTTGCATTGCCGATTCGCAATTCCGGGATGTACGTGTCTGTAACAACACCGCCAAACAACCATCTACATAACCGTTCGTAGCCTGATATTCCTTCGCAACAGAGGGGCCGCAAACCTTCGTTGTGATCGTCACGACGGCTCAGGGGGATAAGTCCATATGAGCTCGCGCAGTTTATCGTAGAAGTAACGATAGTTGTCCCACGACACGTCAGGGGGCACGCCATGGTCAAGGCCGGGGATGTAGCGGCCCTGCGTCAACATGAACGGCACTTTCTTGAGTTCCTTGTCGATGGCTTCACGCCCGTGCGCAAGGGCGAACTTGTCGATGCCGCCGATGATGCCGAGGGCGGGGTATTGCCGCCGCACTTCCGTGATGTCCAAACCGAACTGGGTTTCCCACGGAAAGACGATATCGACGCCGCCCTCGATCCATAACGGGACCAATGGCCGCTCGTCGCCATCACTGTCCACCATGACGTGCTTACAGCCGTTCTTTCGAAGTGCGTCCGTGAGCCGCTTGTACCGGGGCAAAAGGAACTCCGCAAAAAGCGCCGGGGCGATCAAGGGCCCATTCTTGCTGCACATGTCCTCCCACACGAAATACCAGTCCAGCGGGACGTCCTGCTGAACCCGTGTGAAAAGAGCAATCCAGAGGTCACACAGCGTATCCAGAATCTCGTGCATAAGTTCCGGGTCTTCATAGAACAACATGGCCTGGCGCTCGAAACCCAGCAGCTCCCTCGGCGCGCCAAAGAAACCGAGCGGCAGGTCACCGCAGTAGACGGGTTCGCCGCTCGCTTGGGCCTCCTGGCAGATTGCAGCCCAGTTCTCCGGAAACCTGCCCGGCGTATCGGGGTCGAGCCGTTCCTTGATCGCCTCCCAACTGGCCCGATCCGCGACAGGTCCCTTGATGGTGACCGGCATAACGTCCGATCCCGGCTCGTTCCGCTCGATGCCTCCCCAACCATTGCGAATCGTCTGTATACCGTCCTTCTCCGCCAAAATCTTCCGCTCGAATTCGGGCCAGATATAGCCCTGCACACGGAGCATAGACCCTCGCCCGCCGTCAAACCCGATTATGCTGTGGATGGTCTGGCACACCGTGTCCCACGAGGCATTCTCGGGGAGATCCAGGCCCTCGCCCCGCCACCGTTTCACCGTGGACGGCCAGTAGCCCATGACGTCCAGGAAGGGCGCACGATCGACGTCTTCCCCCGCAAACAGCCTCAGATACCTCTCCCTGTTCGTCATGACACCTGAATCTCCATGGTTCCCTTTTCCCTTTTCAGGTGTCCGCGCTGCAGGAATACCACTCGAGCTCCGTCTTCTTCCCCTCACCGGGTTTAGCTCAACTTCCGCGAGAAACCCTCGCCGGCGCGGCGGGCCGGTTTACGCGCCGCCATGTCCTATCCCAAAAGAGCCGTAACCGTCCTGGTCGATCATACGTTGACAAGGTCGGCGAGTTCGCGCTGGCAGTATTCGGTCAAGGCGGCCTGGTGTTCGTCGGTGACGCTTATGAAAGGTTTCCGGTTCTTGCCGCATTTCAGGTGGCCGGCGGCGTTCACAAAGGCTTTGAATTTGGCGATCATGTGATAGCCTTCGAGGGCCGGGTGGTCACGCAACGAATCCCACGCGATGCGCAGCCAGCGTTGCATGCGAATGGCGTCGTCCCAGCGACCCTCTTTACACGTATTCATCAGCTTGACCATGTACCGCGGGAAGATCGACGCCGACATCGAGAACACGCCTTTGGCGCCCATGTGCATCGTCGACACGAACCAGTCAAGCTCCGTGGACGTCATATGGGCCAAGTCGGTTTCGTGCATAAGGTCCATCATCAGCGTGTAGTTCGTGTGCCCTTCCTTCGATCCGCAGATATTGGGCAGTTTCGCCAGCGCTTTGAACACGGGGATGTCGTGGAGTTGGGCCGTCTTGACGTTGTTGTAAACGATGATGCCGATATCCGGGCACGCGCCAGACAACTCTTGCCAAAACCCAATCAGTTCACGTTGGGTCAGTTCGATGTAGAACGGGCTGACATTCATGACCGCGTCCGCGCCGCATTCCATCGCGAACCGTGTGCGCCGGATAGCTTCTTCGGTGTGCACGGCACTGCAGCCGGCCACGGCCATCACGTGGTCCGGGGTTTCCTCGACCAGCGCCGGGATTAAGCGTTCGAGCATTTCCCACCGCATCGTGTGGAACTCGCCATTGCTCCCGGTGGTGACCACGGCGTCCACGCCGGCCTCGACCAGCGTGCGGACGTTTTGGCGGAAACTGTCCTCGTCAAATTCCCCGTCCGGCGTGAATGGCGTAGGCGGCAGCGCATACAACCCCCGCATAGTCTCGCGCGTCAACATGGAATGACCCTCCTATTGGTCTTGCAGAAAAGACCCGTCAGAACGCCTCCCATGCTCCCTATCGCTCCGCGGATGACACGCACGCGCAACGGCCCACTGGACGGATTCTACGCGCGGATCTTGTTCCGAGTCAAAGCCGTACGCGGGTTTCTCTCGCGACGCCCGCTTGCGGTGGGCTATAATGGTCGCGGCCCTTGTACTGGGGCTCACCAATGCAGAGACCGACGCAACAGAAGGGGCGAAGGGGTGATTGGGAAAGCCCGGCGATGTCATTCCCAACTCGATTGGGAATCTTGTTTCCCACCTTTGGCAACAGGTCTGCGCGGAGATTCCCGCTTGCGCGGGAATGACACGAGATGGGTAACAGGTGTGCCTGGATATTTCCGGCTGCGCGGGAATTACGGTTCGCGATGTGGGCTTTCTCAACAGCCCTGCATAGCCAGCTCGGGGAGTTCCGAGGCCGGTTTCTGTTGGTGTGAGGGGATGGTTTTTTGAGACGTTTGAACGGTTATATTTTGCGCGAGATTGGGACGCCGTCTCTTTTGGCGTTCTTTGTGATCGCGTTTCTGGGGGTGGCGAGTGAGCTGCGCGAGCGGTATGAGAAGCTTCCGCTGGCCTACATCGATCTGAGCGACCTGGCGCGATTGACGCTATACTTCATGCCGACGCTCGTGTCGTACATTGTGCCCATCACCTTCATGATGGGGATTCTGCTCGCCTTTGTGCGGTTTTCGCAGCATAACGAGATCACGGCGATGCAGGCGGCGGGCGTCCCGTTGAAGCGGGTCGTGCTGCCGGTCATCTTGGTCGGCGTCGTGCTGAGTGCGTTGAGTTTCGTTGTGCAGGATCGCGTGCAGCCATGGGCGCTGAACCGCGCAAACGTATTCATTTATCGCGAACTGCCGGCGCGCATTACGCTGGATATGTTGCCGGCGGGCGTGATGCATTCGTACAGGGACCTGAAAGTGTATTTCCGTGAGAAAGACCCCGAAACTAAGACGCTGAAGGACATCCATATCCGGGAACGCGGCGAGCATGGCGAAAGCCTTTCGCTCTATGCCGAATCCGCGCGGTTGATCACCGACCCGGACGGCACGATGAAGATCTTCATGCCGAGCGTACGCGTCATCCCAGGCGGCGTCGAAGACACCATTGTCAGCCCTAAGGGTGCACAAATGGAGTACACGCTGCCCGGGCCGGCGAATGAGAAGATCCCGAGCAAGCGTAGGGAGAAGTCTTTGGCCGGCCTTCTTGAGGAGGAGTCGAAATGGGCACGGGAGCATCGCGATACCGGATCGCAGGCGTCAAAACATGAACTGAGAAAAACGCGGATCGAGATCAAAGATCGCGTTGCGTGGCCTTTGGCTTGCCTGGCGTTCAGCCTGGTCGCGGCGCCGCTTGCGGTGCGCGGACGCCGCGGCGGCAAGTCTTACGGTTTTGCCATCGGCTTCGGCATGGTCCTGGTGTATTTCCTGCTTGGCCAAGTGCTGGAGCCTCGAGGCCTCCGTTCGTTGGAAGTAGCAGTCGCGCGCGGCCTTGTGCCTAACGCGGTTTTCTGCTTGGTTGGCGCCTGGGCGCTGTGGCGGGTGGATCGCGTGTAGACGATGTGTATTCTGGATCGATATCTGCTGAGCCGGAGCGTAACGGCGCTTGTCAAGACCATGCTGTCCCTCGTTTGCCTTTTCGTCTTGATTGACCTGCTGACGCACCGCCGCCCCGACATCATCAAGTATGGTGTGCCCTGGTACATCGTGCTTCGATACTATGCCGCCTTCATACCGGAGGTGCTCGTGAAGTATCAGGTCGCGGCGTTGTCGGTGCTGATATCGGCGTTGCTGGTACTTGGGCAGGCCGCGCAGCACAATGAGGTGACCGCGGCGTTGTCGGGAGGAATCAGCCTACGGCGGCTGGTGCGCATGCCTATTCTGGTGGCCGCGTTCTTAGCCGGGGGCGTGTTTGTGATGGGTGAGACCCTCGGCGTGTACGCCGCGCGAGACGCCCACCGGATTGTGAACCGGTACTTCTCAAAGAACCCCTACCGGGAGCGAAGCGGGATCAGTTGGGCCAACTTGTCGGGAAGATGGACGTGTCACATCGGCAAATTCAACCGACTGGCGTTAACCGGAGAAGATGTGGTGCTCTATGGGTCTTCCGGCGAAGTCTTCGAGCGCATCGAGGCGCGGCGAATCTTCTGGGACGAAACGGAGAAACAGTGGCTGCTCGAAGACGGCCGCTGGCTCGAGTTCCATCCGGACGAGGACGGGCACCCCACGCTGCACCAACGCCGAATAACCCAGTGTCCCGCGCCGTTTACCGAGCCACC
>DUZM01000280.1 GCA_013349485.1 Candidatus Hydrogenedentota bacterium
CCGGATCGAGCAAATGCGGGCTGAAGGCGTCGAATTCCGGTGCAACGCCTGGATCGGCAAGAGCGTGCCGACGAGCGACTTGGACGCGTTCGACGCGATACTCCTCACCATCGGGTCGACGCGGGCGCGGGAACTCGACATACCCGGTAGTAAACTCGACGGGATACATCTTGCTATGGATTTCCTGCCGCAGCAGAACCGGCGGTGCGCCGGCAAGCCCGTCCAAGCCAAAGCGATTACGGCCAAGGGCAAAAACGTCGTGGTACTCGGCGGCGGCGACACCGGGTCGGACTGCGTGGGCACATGCATTCGGCAAGGGGCCAAACGGATATGGTCGCTCGAGTTACTTCCCCGGCCGCCGTTCGAGCGCGACGATACAATGCTATGGCCGCTGTGGCCCATGATACTGCGCGCCTCGTCGAGCCATCAGGAAGGCGGCGAGCGGCAGTGGAGTGTCCTGACCAAAGAGTTTGTGGGCGAGCACGGCCGCGTGAGGAAGTTGAAGGCCGTAAAGCTCGAGTGGAGTGAACCCGACGCCGCGGGACGCCGCACGATGAAGGAGATCCCCGCGAGTGCATTCGAGATCGAATGCGACCTGGTGCTGTTGGCGCTCGGCTTTCTCCATCCCGAGCACGACACCATTGTTTCCGACCTCGGCCTCGAACTGGACGCCCGCGGCAACATCAAGACGAATGACGATTTCCAGACAAGTCGACCAAATGTCTTCTCGGCAGGCGACGCCCGGCGAGGCCAATCCCTGGTTGTCTGGGCCATTCAGGAAGGCCGTGAAGCCGCCCGCTGCATCGACGTCGCCCTGATGGGCTGCTCGGAACTCCCCGCCGCAAACGCCTACCATTGGCCCGATGCGTGCGGTTCCCACGTCCGCGCCTCCTCGCTTGGATAGACCTCGAGGCCGTCCCAGGCGGCTCCTTTGGAACTCCCCATTTTCTACACGCTCACAGCACGGTGACTGCGAATTCGCTTCGCCAAAAGACATAAAGGAGGGGGACTAACGCAGACCAAATTCCCAGAGACTTCTTGACGATACGATTCGCAACAAGGAAACTGATCCCCAATGGGCTCTTCTTACCGCCGAGGCCACTTGTCGCATTTGTCGAGGGCACGTAACAGGGCCTTGCGGGCGTCATCGTATGCGGCTGGGGAGACGGCAAGATCCGTGGCGGAACGCGCGACGGACTCGACACCGGGCAACGGCTACTCGGCCCCGGCCCGAGCGCCCGCCTCCGGCGCTTCTTTCAGGCCTTGAACGCTCCTGAAGTGACGCCTTGGATGAAGGGTTTTGTGGCGTAGATGAACAGGAGAAGCAGGGGTACGCTCGACGCCATGTAGGCGGCGAACAGCGTGCTCATGTTCGAGGCGTGTGGCGACGTGGCCAGGACGTAGAGGCCGGACGCGATCACGTGATGGCGGCCGTCGATATTGGTGATAAACGGCCACAGGAAATTGTTCCAGGTGCTGAGGATGTTCATGATCATCACCACGGCCAGGACGGGTTTCGAGAGCGGCACGACCAGATTCACGTAAATCTGGAAGTGCCCGGCGCCGTCTATGCGGGCGGACTCGAACAGGTCTTCCGGCAATCCGTCAAAGAAACTTTTGAATACAAACGTCGCGAAAACCTGGCCGCCGGCAATATAGGGCAGGATCATGGCCCAATACGTGTTGAGCAGGCCAAGTTGCTTTACGAGTAGGAAGCTGGGCACGAGGGTGAGCACGCCCGGGAACATCATGGTGCTTACGATGTAAATAAAAACGGCTTTCGAGCCGGGAAACCGGTATCGGGACAGCACATAGGCCGACATCGAGCCCAAAAGCCCTACGCCGAGTACGGTGACCGCGCAGACAAAGAACGTGTTCAACATGTACGGGCGAATCACGCGCCATGCCATGCGGTAACCTTTCACGGCGATCGCGCCAAAGCGCGCGAGGGCCTCGTCCGGCGCCGCCGCGATGATGTCGCCGTTGCCGGCGTCGACAGGGAACGCGGTCTCCCGCCCGCGCAATGCGGCCCCTCCGGCCTGGGCCATGTCCTTGAGGGCGTTCGGCAAGCCGAAAAACGAGTGATATATCTCGCTGTTCGTGCGGAACGAGTTGTTCAGCACGAATACGAACGGCAAGAGGGTCAGTGCCGCTACCGCGGCGACGACCAAATGCATGGCGCCGTTGCGCACGCGTCTCATCGGCGTCCTACTAGTTCTTCGGTTGATTTAAAGTAGCGCATGTTTAAGATGGTTAGTCCGAAAATCACTGCGAACAAGCACACGCCGATGGCGCAGGCGTAGCCCATCCGTTGAAAACTAAACGCGTTGAAGTACATCCACAAGCCGGGCACCGTTGTTTTGAATCCCGGCCCGCCGCGCGTCATGATGAAGATGCCTTGGAACCCCTGCACGCCGCCGATGATGGTGAGGATGAGGATGAGCTTGAGTTGACTCAGCACCATCGGGATGTCGATGCGGAAGAACTTCTGCAATCCGACGCAGCCCTCGATGGCCGCGGCCTCGGTCACGCTTTGCGGAATGCTCGATAGACCCGCGTAGTAGATCAGCACCTCGAACCCGCCGACGAACGGGAACCCGACGAACGCGACGGCGACCAAGGCGGTGCTCGGGTCGCTCAGCCAGCCCGTCACGAGGGTGTCGAGCCCGACGGCGCGGAGCGCTTCGTTCAACATGCCCCGATCTCTGTAGATCATGCCGGCCCAGATGAGCTGCACGGCCACGCCCGGTACAAGCACGGGTATAAGGAACAGAACGCGGTAAAAATAGCGGGCTCGCTCGCTGGCCAACGCGTGGATGAGCTTGGCGAGTATGAGGGGAATCGATAGCCGGGTGCACACGGCGAAAAGCGTTAAAAAGAGCATATTTAGGAATGAGGGAATGGTTGTGGGGTCGCGCGTGATGAATTCGACGTAGTTGTCGAGGCCGATGAAACGCGACGCGCCCCCGACCTCGAACTGAAACAGGGATTTCGTGAAAGCCCACATGACCGGCACGTACACGAAGAGCGTAAGCAGCGCCAGGGGGACGAGCAGCAACCCGTAGCAACTCAAGGTGAACCGGGCACGGTGGCCGATCAGGGCGGGCCGGGGTCTAGTCATAGGGCAGCCCTCTTGTGTCTGCACGGAGCGGCGCACGCCGATCCCATTCCCGTTCGAGCCGGGCCATGTCGACATTCTTCCGAGCCAGGAGGTTTTGGGTCGCAGCTTCGAGATTCGCTTCCTGCCACTCGAGGAACGCGTCGAGGGCAATGCCGTCGTTCAGGTAGAGTTCGAGCATCCGCTGTTGAATCTCGGAGAATCGCAAGTCGAACGTGAATATCCATTTGGTGGTGGTGTAGCGGCGTTCGAGAATCGCTTCAAACGGTTCGAGCGACGGCAACACCGGCACACCCACAACGTTCGGCAGGAAGCACGGATACTCGTTCACGATGCGCTCATAGTGCTCGGGAACCGTCATGAATTGCAGGAGCGCAATCACCCGTTCGAGCTTCTCGGATGTGGCCGGGTCGCCGGTGTCGTTGTAGGCGCTGTTGGTGACCTCGTATTGCATCCCGGCGCCGCCGATCACGCACATTTCCGTTTCGGAAGCGAATTCCGAGGTCGCCGTAGTGAACCGCGGCAAATAGAACACGCCCCACTCGAAGCCCAGTTCTTTGTCGGCCATCAGCCGGTAGGTGAGCGGGCAGGCCGTCCAGTACATGGCGCCTTGCTGGGTGACGAATTCGCGGTCCGTGTCTATGTTGGCAAGGTTCCTGTTGCAGTACTTCCGCAACGCGCGCATATGCCTCCAGAGTTCGGCGTACCGCGGGTCGCGAGGCGTGAAGAATCCTTGCCGGTAAAGAAAACACAGTTCGTCCCAGTCGAGGTATCCTTCCAGGTACTTCTCCCGCGTGGGGTCTTGGAGCAGGTCGATGCCCGGTAGTACGGCGTAATATAATTGGTCGAAAATCAGGTCCACACACCAATCGTTGAAGGCGTAGATGGACATCAGCAACGGCGTGTACCCCGCCGCTTCCAGCTTCGCCATATCGTCGAGCCATTGTTCCCACGTCGTGGGCACGGACACGCCGACCTTGGCGAAGATGTCTTTGTTGTAGAAGATGGCCGTCTCGACCATGTCGAAGCTGATGCAGTAGTTGCGGCCGTCGGGCGCGGCCTTGCCTCGGCTGATGGCTTGGTACTTGAACATGTCCCACCACTGGTGATAGCCCGGCGCCGTTGGGTCGCCCTTTTCGCGGATGAACGGATTGGGGGCTTCGAGGTACGCATCGAGTGGCACGTACCACCCCTTCTGCACGTCTGTCCACACGTCTTCGACGTTCACGTTGATGATGTCCGGGGCCCGGCCGCTGCTTAGTTGCGTGACGATATACTCGCGAACCCCGGGCACATTGATTATCTCGACGCGCGTATCCGGAAACCGTTTCTCGAAATCCCGGATGACTGCCGCAAGTCCTACGAGCGGCTGGCCAACCCCGAACGGCACCGCGCCGGGAAGATAGGCGGAACCGGGGCTGAGCGTGATCACGTGACGCGCCTCGGCCCGGTTGGCCGCGTCTCGGCCGTCGCGGCGGGCCGATGCCGCCTCGCCGTCGCGCGCCGGCCAAAGCAGCCATGCGCCGGCCAAGGCGATCAACGCAAGAGACAACCACCGGAAAACGTGGCGTAAGAATCCCATACGATGCCTCTGAAGGCATGTCAGCGCAACGGCCGAACCCGCCGCGCGTCACACCTGGTCGGGTAAGTTATCAACGTCCTCCCACGATTGAAAATATCTTGGGCGTGTACCGAGGAATAGACACACCTGAACGCCATCGAGCAACTGGCCGAGCCCTCCCGCACCTATCCTCGGATAGGGAGTATTGCAGATTCCTTCGGTAGGGCGCAACCGGCGCTGCTTGGCTGTACCAGGACGACGCGCCTGGCGAAAAGACCGCTCCCGAACGCGCCCCGCGGCGCACGGATGCGGTCATCGGTGTTTCTTGCCTCGCGTCGCCGGCTCGAAAACGGGCCATGGCGGCGGATGGCGCTCGGCGTACCACCGGAGGTGTTCGAGCAAGGCCTTCTGCGCGGCGCGATCTTCGCGTATTGTGCGCCAATTGACCGGCGGCTTCGGGGATTCGGCCATGGCCAGCAACTGCTTGATGGCGGGGAACATGTCTTGTTGAGGGAACCCGTTGTCGCGGAGGAAGTGGAGCAGTTTGAGGGTCTTGAATCCGTCAAACCACCGATGGAACTGCGCGTGAAGCGCGTCGGGGCCGGAGCTGTTGCGGCGCAACCTGGGCCACACGCTGCTGAAACGGTTGATATCGAGGAAATCGACGAGCTGGGGCGCTATAGCTTGGGCGCCTGCACGAAGAAACGATGCGTCCCGATCCAGACTCGCCGCCACCAACGCGAACCATTCCTTCAGGATCCGATAGGATCGAGGGTCGTAGAGGCGGTACTCGTCGTGGGCGCCGTCGAGAAAACGCTGGACGCGCATGCCCGTGCCGAACGGTGCCCGCCGCGACGGGCGCGACGAGGGGAATACCGTCGTGCTGAAAATCCTGGATACGCCGCCGGTTTTGGCCAACTGTTGCAGGAAATAGAAGTCCTCGCCGCCTTGGCGCGTATTCATGCCCGCTACGGCGGCATACGCCTCGACCCGACACACCATAGTGGAGCCGATCGAGGGGAAGGCGTATGGCGACCGCGCATAGCTGAGCCCCATGACGTGGTAACGCAGAAAAAGCTCGTAACATTGAATCGCCGCCGCTTCATCGCCCGGCCCGTCCAAACGGTGCGCGTAGGCGACCACGGCGGCCCAGGCGCTCTGTTCAGCGAAAAACGTTCGGACGGCGCCGAGGTAATTTGGGGCCGCGAGCGTGTCCGCATCCAACGAGAACAGCAATCGGGGCGGCTCGCTGGGCGCATCCCGCAGAACCGCGACGCCCCAGTCCAGTCCGATCTTTCGCGCCAGCCCGACCCCGCCTTTCCGGGGCAATTCGTTTCCCGGCGACGCGGCATCGATGTAGCCGAGTCGAATCGAGGCGGGCTCCAGTTCGGCAGGAACGGATGCGGTCCCTCCTTGAACAAGGCGTTCCAATAGGGTCAACGTTTCTTTGTTGTCTTCGATCTCCGCTCTAGCGGCATACGGTTCCTTGCGGTTGTTGACTACACAGATTACGAGTGTCTTGTCCAGATCGGGTTGCGGATTGCGCCCCAACGAGGCGAGCGCTTTGAAGACGCAGTTTCTCTCTGCGAGCACCGGGATAACGACGACCTGCTCAATGCCCTCGAGCGTTCCGGCGACAAGCGGGCGCGTTTCGAGGTCCGCGCGTTTGTCGAGGTATTCTGTTACGTTGTCTTTCATGCCAGGACTGGCTCACGCCCCGCTGCGGCCATTCGACGCGACGTACAGTGGCTTGCTCCAGATCTTGTGCCTGCCGCGGACTTCGCTTCTTGCCGATCATACCATCCGCTCGCGAGCCCTTTCTAAAAGTATTATCGTTTTGCTCTGTGGCGGCAGTAGTCCACGAGTTGGCCGCGGCGGCATTTTCTGGACCTGGCATCTGGCCTCAGGAAACGCTATAATAGCGCCCGTTTCTCACTGCGTTGGACCTTTTCGAGTATGGGAGGGAGAAACTGATGGTTGTTCCCTGCGTCGTGATGCTGATGTGCGCGGGCGCCAGTGGCCAGGGCCAGAAACCGTACGTGCAAGAGAAAAACGCGGTGTATGCCGAGCCGCACGGAATAGGCCTGTTGATGGACGTTTTCAGGCCGACAGGCCCCTCGAACGGCCGCGCCATCGTTGACATAGTCAGTTCCGCCTTCAACACGGAGCGAATAAACATCAACCAGCACCTAAGCTGGAAAATGTATGACGTTTTTTGCTCGCACGGCTACGTCGTGTTTGCGATCCGGCCCGGCTCGGCCTCGAAATGGTCCATACCGGAGATGCAGGGACATGTTCGAATGGGTATTCGCTACGTTAAAGAACATGCGGGCGAGTACGGCATCGAGCCGGCGTCCCTCGGCCTGATCGGCGTATCGGCAGGGGGCTATTTGGCTTGCCTGACGGCGCTTACGCCTGTGGAGGGCGATCCGAATGCCGACGATCCGCTTCTCCGGCACGACACGCGCGTGGGCGCGGCGGCGCCTATTTGCCCGGTGACGGACGTGCGTTTCGGAGAGGCAAAGACAGAAGATCAACTGCTGCGGTTTGCCAAAAGACTTGGCCTGAATCCCCTGGGCAAGCCGACCGCCGAGGAAGTGCGGAAAAGGGCAGAGGCGTTGTCGCCGGTTTGTCTTGCCGCGCCGGATTCTCCGCCCTTTATTTTCACGCATGGCAAAGACGATACCATTGTCCCGCTCGCCCACTCGGAAAACATGGTCGAAGCGCTCGAGAAAGCAGGCGTCGACGTCGAGCTTCGTATGGTCGACACGGCCGAACACGTTTGGGACGCCACAATCCCGGAAGACATCGAAGTGATTGCCGGTTGGTTTGACGAGAAGCTGAACGCGAGAACCTGCGTTGGGGTCGAAGCCATCCTCGATTGACAAGGTTAGCGGGTCTCGATACGCGCGCATTTCCCAGACGGAGAATTCCCTATTGGCGAAGATCGAGCTAGGCGTGATCACGACGTTGGGCGTCGACAACGATCCGTTTCGGGAGGTCGCTGCGTTCGGGCTAACGACGTGCCAGCTCTGCAACTGGAACCAGGCGCTCTGGTCGTGGGAGCGGGCGGTCGAAATCAAAAAGATGGCCAAAGGCGCCGGTGTGAGGATCGCAGCCGTCTGGGCGGGTTACTCGGGGCCGGCCGTGTGGAATCTTACGGAAGGTCCGGCAACCCTCGGGCTTGTCCCAGGCCGGTATCGCAAACGGCGTGTTGCAGAACTCAAGCGGGGTGCCGAGTTCGCGTCGAGGGCGGGCGCGCCGGCCATCATTACGCATGTCGGATTCATTCCTGAAGACCCGAACGATAGGCGCTATGTGCCCACCGTGGAAGCGTTAAGAGAGGTCGCGGCCTACTGCAAGGGGCTGGGGATTGGATTCTGGTTCGAGACGGGACAGGAGACGCCGGTTACGTTGTTGCGCACCATCGAGGATATCGGCCTGCCCAACCTCGGGATAAATCTTGACACCGCCAACTGCATCCTCTACGGAAAAGCCAATCCAATCGACGCCCTCGACGTGTTTGGCAAGTACGTCAGAAACATTCACGCCAAAGACGGCTGCTATCCAACCAACGGCCGGGAACTGGGTCTCGAGACCGCCATCGGCCGCGGCAAGGTAGAATGGCCCCGGCTCATGCGTCGGCTCAGAGACCTTAAGTTCCGGGGCGAGATTATCGTCGAACGTGAGATATCCGGCCCGCAGCAAGCCAAAGACATCCGGGAAGCCGTGACGTATCTCCGCCGACTCGTGGCCAGATCCTTTGAAGCGGCCTGATTCGGCCGAAGGAGGGAAACGCGGGTCACGTCAAGTCTTGGCCGCGGCGAGCCCGCCGTAGCCGTTTCTTCCGGATTTGCCGTCTGAAGGAGCCCCGCACGCGGTGCGTTCCCGTCGTGCAAGGCCGGCGCCGGCAATCCCGTCTGGCAACTGCGTCGCGTGCGGCGTCACATGCGTTGCCCGGGGATTATGGATCCTCGACGAGGATTTGCCAACGGCTCTGCCTGTGGGCTAGTATGTGGGTTGCCGAGATCTCGAGCGCCGCTGGGTCCTCGTCGAGGGCCGGCGGCTTGTTCTGTGAATAGCCCCAGGAGACCTGTTTGATGCGAAACCTCCCCTTATTGCTGATGCTCTTGGCGGCCGGCGTGGCCGGAACCGCCGGATGCAAACCGGCGGCGCCGCCCGAACCGGAACCGGAATCTGATTCGGCGCCGTCCATGCCGTCGCAACCCGTTGCCGCCCCTCGGGTTGAGGAGCGCGAAGAAATCATTGTTCCCGACTTGCCCGGAATGGCCGCTGCGCCGCCCGCACCAACCGCCGCGGCCCCGGATTTCCGCCCCGCGCCGAGCGCAGCGCACGCATGGCCGGACG
>DUZM01000274.1 GCA_013349485.1 Candidatus Hydrogenedentota bacterium
AGGCGCCTTTGGCCGGAGCGACGTACTGAAGATACCGGCCTATGGCGTGCAAAGGCTTCCATTACTTGTGAACACTAGGTTAAACACAAGAGTGGCTCAACCGGTTCCACCGGGTAACGTTCGCCGGCGCCGTCCCAGCGGCATTGCCAAATCCACCCGCGCGAAGAGAAGGCTACAATACCGCGTCCGTGCGTTACATCCGTCAGGCGCTCATGCTTTAAAGATGCGCGCTTCGCGTCACCGGCTCGAGTCGGTGAATCGCACCTTGACGGGCCGCCTGAATGTCCCTATGATATTCTACAACGTGCGAGGGGGTGGTTGCGGTTGGGCTGCGAGACGGATCTGAGCCGTTAGGAGTAAAAGTCTATGAGAAAACGTGTGCTTTTTCGCGTCGTTGACCCGCGGTTTGCGCCGGATAATATCTATCGGTTTCAGGCGAGGAGGACGGCGCCGTTAGGCCCCGTGATGGTGGCCACCACGGCGTGTCGATCTCCTTATCACCCTCTGCCGTGGCTGGACGCGGAAGTTATTTGCGAGAACAACTATCGCCGCAGCCGCAAAGGCCCCCGCGACGAACGTGGCGCCCCGGATCACTTCGCGTTGCAAGAACAGAGACGCGCCGAAGTCGTTGGCGTCTCGGCCAGCATATCCAACGCCGTCCCCCGGGCACTCGAAGTGATTCGCGCGTACCGAGCGATGCCTGCCGGCACCAGGCCAAAAGCCATTATTGCCGGCGGCTGGCATGCCGGCGACCTCCCCGATGATTTCCTCGATGCAGGCGCCGATGCCGTGGTCCACGGCGAAGCGGAGCCCGTGATTGCGGCCTTAATCGAAGCCCTGGTCGAGGAACGGGGACTGGCGGATATCCCGGGCATTTCCTACCGGGTGGATGGGCAAACGACCAGAAACCCCGTTTTTGATGCGCGCTACGACAATCCGAAGGATGCCGGGGCGCTCTTGGTGCCGCAAGAAGACATGGATCTGTTGCCCTATCCCGACTTCGACCTGGTGCGCTATGCCAAGGTCAGTTACTATCCCGTCTCGCGCGTCCGCGGTTGCCGGGGCCGATGCCGCTTTTGCCGCGTCAAGACCCCCCCAAGATGGGTATCCCCGGACAGGTTTGTGCAGCACGTCGAGATCCTGTTCAGCCAAAAGCGGCGCTTTATGTTTATTGTCGACGACCACGCCGCCGAAGATCTCGAAGGCTTTAAGTCGGTGCTGAAGAAGCTGGCCGCGTTCCGGCGCGAACGGGGCGCGTGGCGGCTACAGTTGATGATCCAGGCTCGGGTATCGCTCGCGGAAGAGACTGTGGGCGACGTGGATATGCTGGACCTGCTCTGGCAAGCCGGCGTTCGGACGGCCGCCCTGGGTTTTGAATCGCCGATCCCTGAGGAGATCTGGGCGATGAAGAAGCCGTTGGCGCCCAGCAAAACATTGGGATGGGCCAAGCGATGGCGGAAATCCCCGATTCACGTCCACGCGATGATGATTTTCGCCTATCCTATTCCCGCGGGCAAAAAGCAGCCCCTCAATAAGGCGGGCGAGCCCATGTCGGCCAAAGAACGGGCCGCAGTTTTCTGGAAAGCGATGCGCGCTTGGGGCGCGGACACCTATCAAGTACTTGCTTTTTCGCCGATTCCGGGCACGGAGGATTGGCGCGACTTGGAAAGCCAAGGGCGCATTCTCCACGAACTGGGTTGGGAGCAGTGGGACGGCCTGCACGTCGTCTACAAGCCGGACCCACCTATGACGGCGCAGCAAGTCCAGCGGCAAATCGGACATCTTCAACACAAATTCTATGCGTTTCGATACCTCTGGCCGTTAGGCTGGGCGACCTTGGGCGTCCACTGGCTTCGCATTGTCCTTTTTACGCCGTTGATGCCGTTCATTTGGCTCGGATCCCTGCCTTTCAAGGGAGGGAGCGCCGGGCGCGCCTGGCACTGGCCCCAAAAGACGTTTAGAAATTTCCTGCGGCACTTCCAAGCCAATTTAATTGTCCTGGTCGTTCAGAGGAAAATGCGCCTACTCAGGCGAAAGGCGCGCGACTAAGGGTTTGCCGAACTTAGGCGGTTCGCAACGCCGTCTCGACGCGTTTCCATCGACGCTTGCCGTATGGGAAATGGGAACCGAAGCCAGACGTGATAATGTGCGGCTGATGCTGTCCGCTTTGAACTTTAGATTTGCTGCGGGGGCTACAGGAATCCGGCGATCCGGGCGGCGACGTGCTCGACGATCTCCTGAACCTTGTAGGTATTTTGCTCGAGGTTTTTCCTCGCCTGGGCGATTTTGTCTGCATGTATTTCCGAGCGGGTGTCGGCGGCGGCGATCTGGGCGGCGCTGGCCGCTTCTTGCGCCTCGCGGCTGATAGTCAGGCCGTCGTCGGCATTCACGGCCTTCTTCTTCGCCGCGCCAACCTTCTCCTTCGCGCCGGCCTGCTTCGAGTTGGCAGGCTCGGCCACGCCGCCGACCCTTTGTATGCCAACCATGTCGCTTGCTCCCGGTTATGCTCGGCCACGCAGTGCCAAAACGTGTTTCCAGTCCGTTTATGAGTATTATCGGCATAGCGGGGCCGTGGCTTTAGCGCGGTTCCCGCGTCCGGCCCGCCCCGTCTCGAACCTCGGTATTCGCGACGTATGGCGCGCAGGTGAATTCTGCGCGGCCCGGCGTCGAGGTTCGGCGCGTTTTTGGAAATATGGCCAAAGGGTGCAAGCAGTACGGAGCACTTCGCCCCGGGCCTTTCCCGGGGTCTTCGAGAGGCACCCTGCGGGGTCGCCTCAGTGAAAGCCATAGTCCAACCTATTGGCGCTGCGCCTGTTATGGCTGGCCTAGTGCAGTTCCGAATCTGGCAGGGCGCGCGATTAACCAATGATAACGCCGCGATCCGGGCGTCCATTTCATTTTGACCCGAAAAATAGAGCTTGACAAACGGCCCCGCAAGTAGTAATTCATTGAAAAGAAGCGAAAGAGGTCGTGCAGGCTCCGGGGGTGCCGATAGAGGCGGAAGCGGCGTGTATCAGAGGCGCTGTTTGCGCGGCAATGGGGCAACGGACGTGCACGGGGCGCAGGTCTAAGATACTAATGGGAAGGAGAGACAGCTATGGCAGGAGCGAAACCTATGACGAAGGCTCAGATTGTCGCCAAGTTGGCGGACAGCGTTGGTCTGTCGAAGGCGAAGATGAACGAGGTGCTTGCAGCGCTCGCGGAACTTGCCTATAAAGAGGCCAAGAAAGGTTTCACGATTCCGGGTCTGGGCAAGTTGGTGGTCGTGTCGCGGAAGGCGCGTATGGGCCGCAACCCGGCGACGGGGGAACCCATCAAGATTCCGGCCAAGCGGGTGTTGAAGTTCCGGATTGCCAAGGCGTGCAAAGACGCAGTCACGCCGACGAAGAAATAGGCGGAGAAGGACCTACGTCGAGCCAGCCCCGCGGGATGTTTTCCGCGGGGCCGTTTTTTTGTAGCTCGTCGGGATGCGCGGCATATGTTAGAATCGTATTGATAGATCCGTGCAAGCAGAAGGGACGACTGCGGATGACGGAGCGGGAAGGGTCGAGGGTCCCCGGCGTCATGGGGCGGTTCAATCCCGGCGACACCATAGCGAAGCGCTATCGCGTGCAACGAATGCTTGGCCGCGGGGGAATGGGTGAAGTGTACCTCGTCCAAGATCGCCGCACCGGGCAGCGACTGGCCCTGAAAACGCTTCTCACGCAGTATGCGCAGCACAACCGGGCGGTTCAGCGTTTTGCCCGGGAAGTGAACGTTGTACGCCAGTTGAATCATCCCTGCATCATCAAGGTTTACGACGCCGGCCGGATCGATGCGCTGCTCTACTACACGATGGACTATGTCGAAGGCAAGAGCCTGCGTGCGTGGCTCCAACAGCGGGGGCGGCTTGGTGTGGGTTCGACGGTGCGTATCTTGAGCCTGCTCTGCCACGCGCTCGAACACGCCCATCAATTCACCATCCACCGGGACCTGTCGCCAGACAACATCATGATACTAAGAGACGGGGCCATCAAGCTGGTGGATTTCGGGCTCGCAAAAGTCCTCAATGATGAGACCGCCTTTACCCGGATTGGCGTGCGATTGGGGAAGATGCAGTACAGCGCACCCGAGCAGAACCGGAGCGCGGCGGAAGTCGACCGCCGCGCCGACATATACTCGGTCGGGGTGATGTTCTTCGAGCTGTTGACGGGACAATTCCCGAAACCGGGCCAGCGGTTGACCGAACTCGTTCCCGTATTGCCGCCCGAGTGCGACGCGTTTGTCGAGAAAACCATGGCCCGGGCGCCCGAAGATCGGTTCGCCGATGCAAAGGAAACCCGCGCGGCCCTCGCACAGGTCTACAGAGCCTATGTCGGCAAACAGAAACCGCCCGAAGCAGAGCCGCCGCCGCGCCCGAGGCTGCGCAGCCGGATCCGGCAGCGGCTTGCCGCCTTCTGGCGGCGCATCATTCCGCGTTCCAGAAAGCGCCGTGCGCAACAGTGAGAGGCGGTCGCGTCTATCATGGTCCATTCGCACGGCGAGGTCTCTCCGCTACGCGCCGGCCTTGCCCGCTCTCACGAAGGGAGATTGTTTGGCGCGCGCTGGACGCCTCAGGTGGCCATGTGGTCGTAGGAGAGCGTTGTTGAGCAAGCGTATCGCAGTCTCTGCCAAACGCATTCGATGACTACTGCCCTTGCCCCGCCGTGTATACATACACCCAGTAGGTATACTCATCCCACCGGGCGCCGTTCTTTGCGGTGAGCGTGACTGTGACGCGCTCTTTCCCTTGCGTCACGTTCCCAGGCAACTCGAAGTCGGTGTCTCGCCACGTGTCGCGGGCGTGCCCGGCCGGAATATACCAGTCTCCGAGCTCGGCGCCGTCCGCGGATACCGTCACGCGCTGTGGGTCCGTGAAGAGGGGCTCAGGACGCCCCGGCCCGAGGTCGCCGTGTGCGTCGAATCCATAGTATGACCGGCGTCGCAGCCTGACGCCCGCGTTGTCCGGCGAGATCGCAACTGTGAACGTGCAGGATCTCGACCACACCCGGCCGGTATCTTTGACGGTGGCCGCTCGATCGCGCGGCGCGTCCGCGGTCTTAGGCAACTGGTAGCTTCCCTCGTAGGGCAGTGTCCGATGCTCCTCGCGGACGGCGCCTTCGCACGTGTACGCGTGCGCGCTTTCTGATGCGGCATCGCCGATGTCCACTTCGTCCGTCAATACGAGTGCGGGCACGTCGCGCTGATAGAAGAAAGCGGTGGCGCTGTAGTTGGCGATGGCCTCGCCGCCGCCGCCGTGCTCGAGGTCGAATCGAAACGATCTCGCATACGGTACGACGTCGCCGACGTGAAACCGGTACATCACGCAATGGTCTTCCCCGGCCACAACGTGCAGCGGATAGCCGTGCGTCGGGTATGCGAAGGGCTTGTCATGGTGGGGCGTATCGTACCAGCCCCAGTTGAAATACTCCTCGGTGCCCGTGCTTGCCACGACAGGCGTCCGGCTATCATCCACGTAGAACCGGGCGTCGCCCTCGAGGTGCCCGCGAAAAACCTCCTGATTGTACGGTGAGGTGCGGTGCACCGTCGAGAACGTGATGACGCAGCCCACGTAATGCCCTTGGCCGCGCGTGTCCAGCACGCAAAAATCCTCGCGGAACCGCAACGGGTTTTCCTGCCGCCAGTGAGCATTAAAGTAGGCGGCGTTCTCGGGGTACGCGGCTTCCTCGTGAAGGATCGCGAACTCGACGTCGATAGTCTCGTCGTCGGCGCAACTCAGGAGGTCGATGCGCGCGGATTTCCAGTAGGGCATGGGAAAGCGGCAATACAGCCAGCCCTCCTGATCCTGGCCGACGAAAAGACTCCGGGGCTGCACCGTGCCCCCGATGTACCGGTCCGTTTCCATGAGTGTGGGGTCGGCGTGTTTGACTGCATCAAGCGCCCGTGGGCAGCCGAGGGCGAAAAAGGTGCTGACCGGCGAGTCGATGTGGGGCGCCGGGCGTCCGTCCCAATAGGCGCGCAGGACCACCTTGCCCGCGTGTTCGAGCGCACCGTCGGGAAACCGCAATTTGAGTTGCGTGACTGCGCCCGCGCCGCTCAGGTCTGCGACCGTCGAAACACCTCGCGGCGCAAGCCGCAGAACGCCGGTCAGTTCCTTTGTGCCCGCCAGATGAGGCGGCTTGTCCGGGTTGGCCCACCAAGGGAAGGCTTTCTTGACGGCTAGCGCCGGGTCGAATGGGGCCACCGAGGCGCTGGCCCTGTATTTGTGAGCGAAAATAGTCAAGAAGTGGGGTTTTTCCATCTCGTCCGTTGTAAGTTTGCAGCCCGTCGTGTACGGGATGGGCACATAGGACCACGAAGACCCGTGGTCCTCGTCTTCCTTGCCAACAAACGGCTTGACGAAAGGAGTCTTTTCCCCGCTGTGCATCTCCACAAACGGCATAGTGAAACTGGGCTTTTCCGAACCCTCAAGGTATGCGAGCAGATTCCCCTTGTGGCCGATGGTACGGACCACGTAAACACACCCCGGCCCCTCTTCCTCGAATAAGACGTACTCGTCGCCATCCTTGTACAGGTACGAATACGCCGCCTCAAACCCGTCATTGTTGCCGCCCGTCACGTCGTGGCTGCTGGTCCCCACGAACGTGACGCCTTCGCGAAGGAGCGGCAGGCCCGCCAGATCCGATATAACCTCGGCGCCTATCGGGACGGCGTGTTTGTCGGCGTGGGCCTTTTCAGTCCACAGCAACGCCGCCATAGCAAGGGCCAACGCGGGCAGTATGTGCCAGTCTACAATCATCGACAGCGGTTCTAGCATGGTCAATACCTTTCTTGTCGCCCCTATCGCCTCCCCGTGGGGAGCGTGAGACTACGCGATCTAAACGTCGAGGCGCAACTGGGGGGTCACGGCCTGAATAGGCCTACAGCTGAGCTTAAGCTGGTTCACGCCCATGCGCAATTGCTGCGGGTAGGTCTGCAGGTGATCTCCGATGGTACAAATGCAGACTGTCAGTGCCAATGTTCGTTGACAAGTGTCGCCGGGCATTTTCCCGGCGCGGAACCAGGCAAGGACAAAACGCCACGCAGGACGGAGCTTCTCGCCCGTGTTTTTCCGCGTCAGTCCGCGGGCGAGGGGGCGCAGCGCGCCGCGCCGCCCGCCCGAAGTATGGCTCAACCGCCGCCGGTCGGGTTCGTGCCCGGGTTTGTCGCCGGCGACACCTCGTGATACCCGATATCGGCCTGCATAAGAACGACCTGATACGGATTCCACGTTGACATCGTGAAATAGATGGTGCACCGGTCCATGCTTCCCTGGAAGTAGCGTGGGAGCAGGTAAGGCCCATACTCGGCGCCCCAATGCCCTTCCAGGCCGGGGTCGTGGGCATTCGGGCCGTCGGCATGCTCGGGCAGCGGCGAATGCATGAAGTTCCCGTATCCTCCGTCCCGAAACGGGTCGAACAGGACGGCGGCGTCCGACCACGGCCCCCACGGACGCTCGGCACAACGGAACACGATGCCGCGCGGCTCCATCGAGTTGTACAGCATGATCCAACGCTTCAGCTGCCCACACCATTTCACCGACATCTCCCCGACCTGCCGGTGCTCGAAAAGCGCGAGTGCCTCGTCCTCAGACTCCTTCCATACGGGTTGGGAATCTCCATCAAGCCCCGCGAAATAACGGATGGCGCCTTTCTCGCGGATCTGCCTCGAGGGAACGCACGCGAAACGCGGGCTGCTTCCGCGGTAAACGCCAGCCCCAAACAGGAGAACCGTATCGCCCTCGTGCGGGAATCCCGCGACGTCGCCTTCCGACACTTTCGCCAAGTCCACCGCGAGGAATTTCTCGGTAGACAAATCATAGACCTTCTCGAACGTATAGCCATCGTCTTCAGAGACGGCGAGAACGGCACGGTTGAAAGCCTGCTCCTCCGTGTGGTCCGTTGCCGCAACGATATACATCGTGTCGTCAACGGAGATGCCGCCGGTTGGCACCTCGAACTGAAGCATACGGACGCCGGGGATGGTGATGGGTAGAAATCTTCCGTCATCCCCGTCAAGAACTCCAACTTGACGTTTTTGGGGTCGGTGCTGGTCGTATATGCAATGGGATCCCGCATCCACATGATCCCATCCAGCCGCATATCGCCAAAAAGAAAGTAAAGCCGCCCCTTATGTTCGAATCCAATTCCCAAGTCTGATCCAGGGACGCCGAAACGCTCACCGGTGCGGCTGAGAGTGGGCGTCATCCGCTCCTGGTCCATATCACCCGTGAGTTGACAGACTTTGCGCACCGTGCCTGCGATAGGGCCAAGAATCATGGGCTTCTCCGTCGGGTCGGCGGCGCAGATCAAGGACACGAGCGTCAACGTCGCCAACATTGCTGTTCTGATACTCCTCAAGTCGCTGTTTCCTCATTAATGACACGTGAGTGGACCTATATGCGGAGATTTCCCGTATGGATCTGCCTGCGCCAGTCTCTGGCAGGTTCTGATCTACAGTAAGTGTCAGAACTCAGGTTTTCAACAACAATGTTTTCTGTCATGGCCTGTCTCGAGGCCATTCACGGTATGCATAATCGCGCGTACGGGAAATGATAGAATCTCAACGGCAACGAGGGAAAAGCATGACTGAATGGTTTGAGAACGAGTCGTTCTGGCGCGAAATGTACGCCCATATGTTTCCGGATGAGCGGTTTGAAAAGGCACAAGAGGAGATCGAGGGCGTCTACGGACTCGTCGGATTCGAAGGGAAAACAGCGCTCGATCTCTGTTGCGGCCCAGGCAGGCACGCGATCGCGATGGCAAAAAGGGGCGTCAAAGTCACGGCGGTGGACCGAACTCGCTTTCTCCTTGACAAGGCCAGGGAACGTGCCCAGGCCGCCCAAGTGGACGTCGAGTGGGTATTGTCCGACATGCGCGAGTTTGCTCGTCCCGTTGCATTCGATCTAGCCATCAGCATGTTTACTTCATTTGGGTATTTTGAGGATAGACAGGACAACCTACGCGTCCTGAGAAATGTCTACCAGAGCCTGAGACCGGGCGGAGCCTGCC
>DUZM01000240.1 GCA_013349485.1 Candidatus Hydrogenedentota bacterium
GCATTTGAGGAGGCCCGCGCCATTGCACATGCCGAGGACGCCGTGACCGAAGAGATGCGCCGTTTTACCGCCAATCCCGGTGATGCCAGAAAAGTCCCCGCAAAGGAACAGGAAAGCGGTGTGTAGGGAACGGCAACTCGCCTATCGCCTCAGTGACTTAGGCGGGCTCCCGCCACGCCCGAGCTGCAGAATCCAGGGTCCCGGCCGCGGAAACGCCTCGCCGAACACATTCACGTTGAATTTCACATGAGGGCAACGGATGTCGCCGCGTAAGCGTTTAGGCGTCGTGATTGTTAATTACGGGACCCCGGCACTGGTGATTGACTGTCTCTGTTCGTTGCAGGGGGAAATCGTACCCGGTCAAGACGCGGTTGTGGTGGTTGACAACGGTTCGGCAGACGGTTCGCCGGAATTCATCGAGGCGCGCATCCGCGAAGCAGGCTGGGGTTCCTGGGCGCGTCTTGTGCGTTCGCCGCACAATAATGGGTTCTCCGCGGGCACCAACATGGGTCTGCAGGAGGTCGAGGCTGAGGCGTATCTGTTGCTGAACAGCGACACCACGGTCAAGCCCGGTGCAATTGACCATCTCCTGGCGTCCCTGCGCGCGAGGCCGGACGCCGGAATCGTGAGCCCCCGACTCGAGGCCCCGGACGGTTCCCCCGCCGTCAACTGTTTCCGCAAGCCGACGCCCATAGGCGAACTCATCAAAGGAGCGCAAACCGGGCTCATAACACGGATGTTGCGGCGGTTCGACGTGCCGTTGCCGCCCGCAGACGAACGGTTCGAGTGCGACTGGACGGGTTTCGCGGCCGTACTCATTCGCGCCGATGTATTTCGCGAGGTCGGCTACCTGGATGAAGGCTACTTTATGTATTTCGAGGACATCGATTTCTGTCGCCGGGCCGCGCAGGCCGGCTGGCGGACGCTCCACTGGCCCACGGCGCGCGTGATGCATCTACACGGGAAAAGCGGTTCCGTGGTCGAGCGTACCGAGGCCAGAAAGCGCCGCCCCAGGTATTACTATGAATCGCGTTCGCGCTATTTCGCGAAGTTCTACGGCAGAACGGGACTGTGGTTCGCGAACCTTCTCTGGTGGGCGGGGGCCCTCATCGCGCTCGCGCAGGAGGTAATCGGACACAGAAAAGGGCACATCTGCAAGCGGGAGTATCTGGACATCTGGACCCATTGCCTCAGATCCCCGGCACGACCCGCCCGGCCCCAACCAATCAAAGCCAAGGGGGACTAACCCGCGTCGCTCAGCAGAACGCGGTGAATCGCCGCGATCTCTTGGTTCAAAACGCGTTGAACATTCACGTTCAGCCCCAAAGCTTCATTTGCGGCAAGAATGAAGCACCGGCCCTGTCGAAACACCTCCACTCGCGGCATTCCCAATTTGATTTGCGATTCCGGCCGGTGGCGGCAACAATACGGTAGGAGACAGAGGATTGGGCGCCACAAGAGGAGCGCGCACATGAGCCCGTCCGACGCGGCTTTGCTGGATCGGTGGATCGTGTTTCGAGACGTCGATGCATTTCAAGATCATGTTATTCGGCATACCGCGATGGTCTACGGCGCGTGCCTACGCGTCTTGAACAACGCCGGGGATGCGGAAGAAGTATCCCAAGAATGCTTTCTCGAACTGGCGCTAAAACCAGCCAGGGTGCGCGAATCGGTGGGCGGTTGGCTGCATGGTGTGGCGACGCGCAAGAGCCTCGCCCGAAAACGATCGGAAGGACGCCGCCGGCACCGCGAACACGCCTTCGCTGCAGGGTTCGTGCAAACACGAGCTGCGGAGTGGGATGACGTCCGGCCGCACATTGATGAAGCCGTCGCGGGGCTTCCCCCGCGTCTGCGCGAGACGATCGTGCTGCGCTTTTTCGAGAACGAAAAACACACCGAGATTGCGGCGCGCCTGAGTGTTTCCGAAGCGACGGTGCGCTACCGTATCGGCAAAGCGCTCGAGCGTCTCCGCCAGACGCTTGCACAACGAGGGGTGGTTTCCGGCGTTGGCGCCCTCGCAGCCCTGCTGGCGGCGAACGCCGCGGAAGCCCGCCCGCCGGCCTCGCTCATGTTATCCGTCGGGAAAGATGTTCTGGCCCACACTGCCGCCAAGACGGGGGCCGTGAGTTCGGCTGCGCCCGTGCTTGTCGGAGAAGCCATAGTCGTGAAGAAAGTTCTTCTTGTCGCTGCCGTTGCTGTAATTGTGCTCGCAGCGGCCGTCTTCACAAGGTCGGCACACGAGCCGCCGCGAACCGAAGTTCGGGACGCTGCCGCGGAAGTCTCATCTCAGGAAAGTGCCGTCGAGCCGGATAGCACGCCGGAGGTCTTACAGGATGTTCCCAGCGCCGTGGCCGAGTCGCCGGGGACCTACGCAACGGAGAAGGCAACTGATGGACCTCCCGTTGGCCGGATATCGGGTAAGGTCGTCCTGGCCACCACCGGGGGGCCGGTTCCCGGCTGCAAGATGCGCGTCGAGCGCTACCTCGGCGTGTCGCCTTACGGCGGCTACAAGCTTCTCGGCTGGATCGCCGCCGACGCCGAGGGTCGGTTCGCGACGGATGCGCCCGAAGCCACGGTCTACTGGTTCCTTCCGTCGGACGATGTCTACGCTCCCGTCGATCGCGGGGCCTGCTTTGTCAAACTCGACCAACTGGGTGAAATCCGTGAGGACGTTGTCATCGAGGTCGCCGAAGGAGGGGTTGTGGAAGGCCGGGTATATGACAAGCATACGAACGCCGGGGTACCAGGCGTCGAGGTCCAATGGGAAGGCGGCCGGTTCAAAACCGAAACGGACGCGAAAGGGCGCTACCGCATCGGGGGACTTTCTGCACGCCGACAAGCGTTCGGATTGGCGGACACGGCTGACTACATCAACAATGCTATTGACGGTCTCAACGCGCGGTGGGTCGAGGTGAAGTTGGGCGAAACGTGCACGCTCGATTTCCCGCTCGAAAAGGGTGTACGGGCCCGCGGTATCGTGCTGGATTCTGCGCGCAAGCCTGTCGAAGGCGCCGGCATAACCTTGCGCCCCGATCCTTTTTCAAGCGATGCGGAAACCTATGCCTGGGGACAAACGGACGGCGAAGGACGGTTCTTGCTGCCGGGGCAACCCACGGGCGTCGAGGTGATGCTCTCGATCGGTCCGCCAAAGACCCCTGAGAACGCTCGAGGGTTCCTGCAGTATCGAGAAAAAGTCGATTTGGCCGACTGGCGGGGAGAACGCACGTTTATCCTCGGCGAAGCATGCGATCTTCAGGCTAACGTGGTGGACGCCGCGACAGGCGAGCCCGTCCGCGCGTTCGAACTTGCGCGTTCCGGCGGCGACCGCGAACTGGACGTGGATCTGCTGAACCGGTTCGAGACCTACGACACCGACGACGGTTGTTTCTGCCTCAAGAACATCCAGATCGGGCAGGCGACTATCTTCGTGCGGGCGGAAGGCTACGCCGTTGGCCGCGCAGTGATTGCCGCTGCAAAGGGCGGCGAGACCATTGACCTCGAGATCCCCTTGACGCGCGCCTGCCGCATCGAGGGCGTCGTCCTCGACCTCGCGGGCAACCCTGTACCGCACGCCGGCGTATTTGTCGATGACTTACCCATTGGCCGCCATGAGCAGCCGGACAAGTATGCGCCGATCAAGGTCGACGAACACGGCCGCTTTCTCATTGACACGCTTGATGCCGGTAAGCACACGATTCATGCCGTCAAGGACGGATTCCTTCCGGCAAGCCAGGAGGTCATCCTCGACGAGGGCGCGCCTGTTTGGCTTGAGCTCGTGCTGGACGACGGCGGTGTCGTCACGGGAACCGCGACTCTCGACGGCGAACCCGTCATGCACGCCAGATTGCACATGTTCGTCGAGAACAGGAATCTTAACGCCTACACCGATTCGGACGGCGTGTACCGCATTTCAGGGCTGCCTGACTGTGAGGCCTATATAAGCGTAGCCATCGACGTTGGTGGACACGCTATTCGCATGAGACGCGCAGCGGAGATCGCCGTCGGCATGGAAACCGTGGTCGATTTCGGTTTCACGACTACCTCCGCCGTGATTGAAGGCACGATACGCGTCGACGGCGCTGTGTCAACCGAAACGGCGTGGGTGCACGTGACAGGAGAGGACGGCATCAGCGTAACCGGGCCGCTCGAAGGCGGCGCCTTTACCGTCCCGAGCGCCCCCATCGGAACCGTTCGCGTCGCTGTCGGTTTCAACGGCGGCGAACTAGACGGACGTAGGTTCCACAAAGAGATCGAAACCGCCGACAATACAATCACCCGCTGCGATTTCGACATCGACGTGGCGGCCGCCACTTTCTTAGATGAGACCGCGGACAGGGTCGAGTCCTATGAATATGAAGTGGCGCCGCGTTGATCTGACTCGGCTTGGGTCCTGGACTTTATGACGTTGGCGGGTACGCCGGCGACGACGACCATGGGGGGGACGTCTTTCGTGACGACGCTGTTGGCGGCGATGACGGCGCCGTCTCCTACGGTCACGCCTTTCAGCACGGCGGCGCCGCGGCCGATCCAAACGTCCCGGCCAATGGCGATGGGCGCGGCCTCTTGCTGTTGAAGCCGCATCGGCGTGTCGGGCGCCATGCCGTGGTCAGCGTCGCGGATACTGACGTACTCGCCGATAAGGCAGTCGTCGCCGATGGTCACCTGTGCGCTCGACACAATGACCGTGCCCGCATTGACGCGGACGTTTGCGCCCAACGTGATCTGGCCGGCTCCGGCGGTTTCGAATAACGCGTTGCGGCCAAGCCGGCAATGCTCGCCAAAAATCACCCGTGAACCTTTCACGGCGTGGACGGGGCCATCGAACTGGGTCGTGATCGGAATTGTGCCGTTCGTGAGCGACCGCAACCGGGCAAACCACACGAGCCTTTGGGCAGGCCGAGCCAACGGCCGGATCAGACGCATCGCGCCCGCGAGTGCGACGCCCACTGCGTGCGCAAGGGCGGCATTACTTTTATTCATGGTTTTCGGGCCTTCCTATGGGCTGGGCCAGTTGCTCGGGCGCCGAAGAGGACGCAGGCGTCCGTTTGCGCGCGCCCTCGAGCGCTCGCGCAAAGCCCCGCAATTGTGCGATGGCCCCGAGCAGCAACGTCCGGTCTTTGCCTGCCACATGTTCCTGCCAAATGTGTCTGCAGAATTCCGGTTTCAACGCCTCGTCTGCAACGGGGCACGGCCCGTCACAAATGCCGGCCATCCATTCTCTTAGCGGCCCGCGCAGCCAACCGGCGAAATCGACCGGCGATTGTCCTACCACGAACTTGGGCCAACCCAAGCGGCGCTTGAGGATCCGGCAGCCCTTGAGAAACGCTTTGGCTGTTACGGACTGCCATTCGGGTGCCCCGGCCCGGAGGAGCGTGCGCTGCCACCGAAGCTGAAGGCTTTCGGGAAACGCTTGCCGCATCATGGTAAGGTAGATGCGGTGTTCCCGCCGCAACGGGGCAGGAATGCCGGTGATCAGATCGAGGAGGTCGTAGTCGAAGAAGGAGGCGGCGGACTCGACGGCACATCGCAAGAGCACGGTGCCCATGGACGTGTGCCGGCGCACCCGGTTCTCGAGGAAGAAACGATCAACCCGATCGGGTGTCGCGATACCTTCGATCGTGCGCAATAGGCGCCGGTGCGCTGACGACGGCATGTCCTCTTTTTCGATCGCTTCGTGGTCTTGCATGGCGGAGGCGAGTTCGGACTCGGGAAACAGGACCGTCCGTTTCGAGAATAGTATGTCCGCCAAGTCGTCCTCGGCAACCGGCCCCATCCACTTGCGGCGGAGGTAGGAGCCCCCGAGAACCAAGTCGCCCGCGTACCCGTTCAATACAACATCCACGGCGCCTTCGAGAATGTCAAGGTGCGCGAGCATATGCATGTCCAGGGCATTCACAAAGCCTTCCGTTATCCGCATGCCGACGTCGAATAGGCGTTCGTATCTTTCGTACTGATATTCGCAATCGTGGTGCGTTGCGCCGAAGCGCCGCGCGATATCCCGGGCGAACCGCCGGTCATAGGCATCTTTCTTGCCCCAGGTGAACGTTTGCACCGGCACACCTGCCTTTGCCGTTGCCGCAACGATCGTGCGCGAATCGAGGCCACCGCTGAGCGTAACGCCGATGCGTCGTCCCGCGACGGTTTGGCGGCGGACGCTCTGAACGAAGCGACGCCCGAGTTCTTCGGCGAGTTCGGGCGGGGCGACGCCGCTGTAACGTGGCTGGTAGTCGTAATGCCAGTATCGATGCCACGCCGGCTCGTCCGTTCCCCGTTTCACCAATAGCGTGGCCTGCGGAAACGTCGATACGCCGCGGATAAGCGTGGTTTCGCCGGCAAAATCATTCGTCGTGAGCACTTGGGCCACACCGCCCAAATCCCATTGTCCCTCGCATACACCGGCAAGCACGGAACACAGCGCGCGACTGGCCAGGCAGAACCGGCCGCGGTTTCGAGACCAGTACATGGGATATAGCCCAAACCGATCGTTTGCGGCAACCAAAGCGTCGTGCGCAGGATCCCAGAGGATCACAAAGAACGCGCCGTTCATTCGGGGCAGACTGTCCTCGAGCGCATCCGCATGGAACAGGTCGCCGAAGATATCGAGTGCCGTCGCCGCGGCGTCGTGACGGGCACGCCAGTCGGAAAGGAAATCGCTTTCGTAAAGGGTCCCAAGAAGCGCTCCCCAGAGCCGGTATCGTTCCAGATATCGGGGCATCGCCCCGTTTTGGAGAGGGTCCGGCGAGACCGCGCCAAGCACCGTGGACTTCGAGACGGCATAGTGATTTACGGTTTCGTTGCGCCATGTCAATTGCGCGGACAGCAAACGGCCGATGTCGGGAAGGTCCACGTTTGGGTCAGTGGTCTGAAATACGTAGGCGCCGCTCACGAACTTCTCCTCTTGGCGCCGAGGCAATGCCGCCGCACAAGCCAGAGACACGTGCCGAGCCCGAGCGGCACTTTGGCCGCGTAAGTGTGGACGGCGTACGCGGCCGCCACCGGCAAGGCGTACCCGCGCCGCCCCGCTTGAATGCATTTTCTGAGCACGATGCCGCCGGCAAAGAGCACGGCAGCAAGTTTCAGCCATACCGGCCCCGCAATCAACGCGGCGAGGCAAATGAGCGCTGCCGCCATCCAGGCGACATTGCCCGCGGTTTCTTTTAGCCAAAGCCGCTCCGGGGAATGACAGCAGCGTGCGGCAATCTCGGCGTACGTGGCGCCCATGCGCAGGTTCCTTCGCCAGTAATCCATGAATCTGCGGTATCCCAGCGCGTGGTCGGCCATTTTTCGGCCAAGTTGGTGGATGGTTTGCTGGAGCTCATTTCGGACTCGCCAGCAGAGGTACGGTTCCTCTCCGTATTCGACGTTTTCGGGAAAACCGCCGAGTTTGACCAGTGTCTCACGCCGGTACATTGCCGCGCCGCCGCAATGGCGGATCGGACCCTCGCGCGGCCCCCAGTCGATCTCGAGTGCGCGGGCGAAGGCGCCCGTGCCGACCTCATGGAGATTGCCGCAGACCGCCGCCGCCTCGGCATGATGGTCGAGGAAAGTCATTGCCGCTTTTGGCCAATCGGACGCAAGGGTCATATCGCTATCGATGAACTGCACGTACCGTCCTCGGGCTGCCGCCAATCCAAGGTTGCGGTTCTCGGCGGCTTTCCGGCGCCGCTCGCCGCCAAGCACGAGGTCGACAGCGCACCCCTCGGCGATGCCTATGCTGTCATCCTTTGAGCCGCCGTCTACATAGATGAGTTCGGACGAGACACCGGCGGGCATTTCGGCACCCTGAATAGACCCGAGACAAGCCTTTAGCGAGGTCGCTTCGTTGTAACCGATTACGACGAAGCTTACGTTGGGAGGAATATGCTTTTCAGACGGGGTTGTCTCGCTGACGACCATGTTTTCGCCGTCGCACGTACGCGAAACGCCGACGTTCTCCGTTGTGCGCTCTATTGCTCCGACAGCTCCCCGGTTGACAGTTGTCCTGCCGAGATCCGCGCCGACGGCGACTCAGAGCGGGTCATACTCCGTGCTGCAATGGCCGTTGTCCCCTATTGGGGCCGGCGAAACGTTCGTGTTGTTGTCCTCGGCTTGTAACGCGAAGTAGTACGTTGCGGGCGACCCGTCCGACGAGGCGTCGGTATAGTTGAAAGAGCCCTGTTCGCCTGTCGACGTCAGCCCCGTGTCTTCCCAGTCGCCGGTGGCGATTTTGACCCAAAGCCGGACCTCGGCAAGTCCGGTGCCGCTGTTATCCGTGGCACCGGTATAGGCCACAGCAATGGGGAAATCTCTCACCTCAGGAGGGGAGGTTGCCCAACCCGGCACCGGTAGGTCGTTCGACGTATACACTTGGGTGCCCGAGTCCATGCCGGTCAGCGTACGCCATTCCGCGAGACTGTAAAGGTCCCCCGGCGCCACCACGTCGCCGCCGGCCTGGAACAACTCCGTTTCATCCGTCCAGTAGACGATATTCTCGTCGGTGTTGACTTCCGCGATTTGATCGGCGTCATTCTCTCGGAAGGAAATGACGCGGCTCTTGTCGGCATCCATGATGATGACGTTTTGTTCGATAACGATGTTTTCGTGCCGCACCCGGCCCTCAAAGGCTTCGAGTTCATAAGGCGACACTTCGAAGATGGGGTTCACGCGCACAGCGTTTCGAGCCGCCGTAATCGTATTGTGGGTGATGAGCAGGTCTTGGATGGGGCCGCTCTTGACGCCCGGCGCGTACACCTTGATCCGCGAACTCGTGCTGGTATCCTGCGTCGTCAGCACGTTGTTCCGCACGACCAGGTCGTCCGAGGTATGGGTTTCGAGCATGACTTCAGCATCGATGATCGTGTTGCCCTCGAAAAGCGCGTTCGAGATCGTGTTTGAGATCTCTTCGGCGCCGGTACCCAGCCCGACGAGGCTGTAGTTGTATCGGGTGCCGTCGCCGTTATGGGCGCGGCCCCAAGACTGTGCCCACACCGAAGGCCCGGCAATGAAATACCC